>CAZAKE010000015.1:0-1274 GCA_964485495.1 uncultured Spirochaetales bacterium | reverse complement strand
GATGCCGGACCCGTGGTCGGAGTGGATCACACGGTGTCTCGGACGGTTCGAAGAGCCGGAGATGGGCCGGGTCCTAGTGAACGGTGACCTTACCGAAGATCACGTCCTCCTGTCTGAGGGAGCGGCTGGATGGGAGATCAGCGGATTGATCGATTTCGGTGACGCCCGCTACGGCGAGACCATAGAGCAAGACGTTACTCATCCAAGGCGGGCGACAATCGATGCAATCACACGGCAATAATGGACTCGACGGTGGTCATTTCCGGCTCGTGCCGCTGCTCTTCCTGACAGCAATCATCTTCATCAATTTCTGTGCCCGGATGATGCTCTCGCCGCTACTCGTCACCCTCGAACATGAGTTCTCGATCTCCCACGCGGCCGCGGGGAGGCTGTTCCTCTACGCAACGGCGGCCTACAGCGTCATGATGCTCTTCTCCGGGTTCATCTCCGCCAAGGTGTCACACAGAGGAGCGATCATCATCTCCATATTCGCCGCCAGCACGGGGGTATTCCTGGCCTCCAGGAGCCAAACCCTCGAACTACTGAAGCTTGGGTTGGTGCTGACGGGTGCGGGAGGCGGCATGTATGCACCTTCCGGGCTGGCGACCATCACGACACTGGCCGACCAGCGTCACTGGGGGAAGGCATTTTCCGTGCACGAGATCGGTCCGGTGATGGGGTTCGTGTCGGCCCCGTTCATCGCCGAGATAGGCCTCGCCCTGGGAACCTGGCGGACGGCATTCCTCCTGATGAGCGTGGCCGGGTGGATCGTCGGGTTGATCTTCATACTGTTCGGCAGATTCGGCGACATGAAGGGAGAACCGCCCTCCTGGTCGAATATTAAAGCGGTTCTCAATGTCAGAGAGTTCCGTATCCTCTCCGTCTTCTTCATCCTCATGCTGGGTCTCGAGCTGGGTGTCTATTCGATGCTGCCGACCTTCCTGATCGTGGTACGCGGCATGGAAAGAGAGACGGTGAACTTCCTGGTCGGGGCCTCCCGGTTATCGGGCCTGGGGGTGATGTTCCTCTCAGGGATCCTGGTCGACAAAATAGGGGAGAAACTCCTTCTCGGGTGGATCTGCACCATTGCGGGAATCCTGACGGTACTGATGGGTTTCACCGCCGGGCCTTTTTTGCTGGTGGTAGTCTTCCTTCAGCCGATTACGGTTGCGGCCTTCTTTCCTGCATCCCTGACCGCCCTCTCGAAGCTGATGCCGCCGCGCATGCGGAACGTCTCGACCTCGATCCTGATACCGGCAGGATATCTCTTCGGA
>CAZAKE010000014.1:28211-55098 GCA_964485495.1 uncultured Spirochaetales bacterium | reverse complement strand
CCGGTGTTCGTGGATATCGAGTGGAAGACCATGAATATCGATCCGGCGCAGATCGAGGCGGCGGTCACCCCGCGGACCAAGGCCATCATCGCGGTTCACCTTCACGGTCTGTCGGTGGACATGGACCCGATCATGGAGATCGCCCGGAAACACGAACTCAAGGTGATAGAGGATTGCTGCCAGGCACACGGCGTTGTATACAAGGGAAGGAGAATCGGCACCATCGGAGACGTGGCCGCCTTCAGCTGCAACCATAACAAGATCATGAGTAGCGGTGAGGGGGGCTTCTTTTCCACCAACGACCGGGAGGTGTTCGAGCGAGGCGGGAAACTCAGATATTTCGGCGAACACGGCCGGCCGCAGAGCGGTACCGAGCATCCCGCCTACGGCATGGGGTGGATGTACCGGAGCAGCGAGCTCGTGGCGGCGTATGCCCGCGCGCAGCTCGAGCGGCTTGACGAATACCTGGAAACCATCCGCGAGAATGCCCTCCATCTGGATGCGGAGATAGAGGGAGTCGAGAACCTGATTCGTCCGGTGGTTCCTGAGGGGTTCGGTCACAACTACTACAACTATACCGTGCGGTTCGACATGGAGGCATTGGGGCACGTCCAAGACGCCGATCTGTTCCGCAACAAGCTCATGAAGGCCCTGCGTGCCGAGGGCGTGGACACCGGGGTGTGGCAGGGTTGGCCGGTGCCGGAGATGACCGCCATCGCCGCCAAGAACGCCTACGGCAAGGGCTGCCCCTGGAGCTGTAGCGAGAGTACGGTCTCCTATGACCTGTCACAGTTTCCCGTCGCCTTGAAGCACTGCGGCCGGCACACCGGCATGACCTTTCCCTTGAGACCGCCGAACGGGACCGAATTGGGCAGCTACGTGGCGGAAGGCTTCAGAAAGGTACTCGAGAATATCGGCGAGGTGGAGCGCATCGAATAACGGCATGATACACAACCGATCGGTGGTTACCGGAACCGTATTCACTTCGATGTTCTTCCTCGGGATCGTAATCGCTATTGTGGGCGCGGCGGCGCGGAATATCGGCCTTTCCACGTCCCAGATAAGCATCTTGGTGTCGGTACAGAATCTGGGGTTTATGGGTGGGGTGCTCTTCGCCGGTTCGGTGGCCGATTCGGTACAGAAGCCGCTGCTTCTGGCCTTGGGGAGTCTATTGCTGGCGGCGACCTTCGTGCTCTTCTACGCGTTCGAGCCCTTCGCCCTGAATGTGGCCATCATGATCGTCATGGGTTCCGGTATCGGCATCTACGAGGCGATCACCGACTCGGTGCTGCTGGACATCCACGAGAAGAACGAAAGCCTGCACGTAAACATAAACCACATGTTCGTCACGGTGGGGTCCCTGGTCGTCACGATCTACCTCATCTTCCTGCAGATGAACTGGCGCTCCTCCATGCTTCAATCCGCGGCGGCGGTATTCCTGCTGGCCGTCCTGTTCGCGTTCACCCGGGTGGAACTCAAGCGTCATGTCGAACCAAGGCTGTTTGCGCGAATACGGCAGTTCGTGGGGAAGTCTGGGTTTATCATCTCCTTCCTCCTTTTATTGATTGCCGTAGGGGCACAACTGGTCGTGATGGGAATCATGACTACATATCTGATGGAGTATCGGGGACACGATCAGATCACCTCCAAGTTGACGGTTGTCCTCTACCTGGGCGGCATCGGGCTCGGACGGTTGCTGACCGGATACCTGACCCGGGGCGGAAAGTTGTATCTACCCCAGGCGCTGCTCTTCCCTTTTACCGTCGTCATCTCGTTCGTGTTTTTCAGGTTCGACACCGGTATCGCGGTGTATCCGCTGGCCCTGCTCCTGGGACTCTCGATCTCCGGGCTGCTACCGCTTGCCATCACCACGGTTGGTATGCTCTTCCGCGAGATCTCGGGAACCGCCATGGGACTCATGAAGATGGCCATCCCCATCGGAGGCATTCTCATCCCACTCCTCGTGGGTGCCGCCGCGGAGGTCCTTCCCCTGCCGGATGCCATGATGCTGGTTCCTCTGCTCTTCCTGATCGGGACGGTGTTGGTGGTGGCCGGACGCAGATCGCTGAAAGGCTCGTAACGCGCACATGATGAGGGTGAGTCTGGGAATTGCATGGAGGAATGTATGAATACGGGTATTCAGTCCGTTCGATTTCCTACAACCCCAACTCCACCGCCAGGGGATACTTGCCTTGCGAGACCGGAGGCTTGATTACCTCCCTCGTTCGGGCAGATTCGTAGATCCCCATCAGCAGTTCGAAGCCCCGCATGGTGTAGGGTGTGCCGAGGGGGTGCTCCGAGTCCGGCTTATCCTGCTGCACCAGCTCCACCAGCCGGGCGTATGAGAGGGTGATCTTGTCGCTGGATGGCTGGTGAGGAAGTTCCTTCATCGCCTCCCATTCGCCGGAGGTTCCCCGTTTGAAGAGGTTCATCTCCTCCTTGTCTCCCGACCTCCACAATGCGCCGGCGGAGCCGATCACCTCGACGTCGTGGTAAGGCCGGCCGGGGACCCGCAGGTCGCCGGTCAGGAGCTCTACTCGCACGCCGTTCACCAGTTCGATCACCGCGAACGCGCCGTCCTCCACCGGATGCCCGAAGCGCCAGCCGCCGATCTTGTGGAAGCCGCCGCCGGTGTCCGGAGTCAGTCCGTCGCCCTTCACGGCTCCTTCCCTTCCGGCCTCCGCCTGGGCCTCGTAGTCGGCCCGGTAGTAGGAGGCGAAGACCCAGGCCCAGTCTATATCTCCCGCCACGAACAGGGTCGAGTCGATCAGGTGAGTGCCGTCGGAGAGCAGGTCTCCGGCACAGGTGCCCCGGATCAGATACACGTCGCCGATGGCCCCATTCTCGATCTGCTCCCGCATCCAGGTGAAGTCCGGGCCCAATCGGCGCTGATGGTTGACGATCAGCTTCGTGCCGTTCTCCCGGCAGGCCATCACCATCTCCCGAGCCTCATCGAGATCCACCGCGATGGGCTTCTCGCAGCAGATTGCCTTCGTTCCGGCCTTGGCAGCCTCGATGGTCATGGCCGCGTGTAGGCGATTCGGCGTCGCCACACCGACGATGTCGGGCTTCTCCTCGGCGAGCATCTTTGAATAGTCGGTGTAGATCTTCGGCCGGTTCGGATTGGTGTCCCCCGCGGATTCGACAACGCCGTCGGCGATTTCGTTGGCTTTCTCTTCGTCGAGATCACACACAGCAGTCAGATCTACATCCGGATTGACCGCCATGGCGTTCACGTGATTACGGCCCATCTTCAGGCCGACGACGACTCCCTTCAGTTTGTCACTCATTCGTTCTTCTCCTGTTGTGTTGTTGCGTGCAATATTTTTCACGACCGTTCGCGGACACCCGGACCTATTCTCGATACGATTCGTCTATCACTAGAGTACCAAGCACGTGTCATGGCCTCGTGGCCGTACCACCGCGAATCTCCTCTAATCGTTTGGTCATCTTCGCGACACGTTCCGGATCATCTCCGGCCGCGTTCTTTATCTGTCCGATGTCCAGCGAGAGGTCGTAGAGCTGTGGATCCGGGGAGTTTCCCGTCTCGATGTTCGTAGTCGAACTCACCGCGGGGCCGATATGCGGGGGTATGCAGACCCAGTCGCCCTGGCGGATCACCGTCCTGGCCTGAATACCCTCGGTGACGAGTTCCTGTCTGCCGTGGTCCGATTCTCCCAGGAGTGCCGGCAGCACGTCGAATGAGTCGGGTGCGTCGCCGGGCTCGAGGGTCACACCGGCCATCGATGCGAATGAGGCGGTGAAGTCCACGTGACTCACTATGGCGTCTGTCTCCCCGGGAGCCACCCTCTCCGGCCACCTGAGTATGAACGGGACTCTGGTTCCCCCGTCGAACATGCTGTATTTGCCGCCCCGCAAGGGTCCGGCCGGACGATGGTCGCCACAGAGCGTGACTGCCTCGTCTTCGTATCCGTCGTCCAGGACCGGCCCGTTGTCGCTGGAGAAGATGACGATGGTGTCTTCGGCCAGGTTCAGTCGGTCGAGTTCGTCCAGGAGCTGCCCCACACACCAGTCCATCTCGGCGATCACGTCTCCCCTGGGCCCCAGCCCGGTGGTGCCGGCGAACCGTTTTCCCGGAATCCGAGGCACGTGGGGTTGATGGAAGGCGTAATATAAGAAGAACGATTCGTTCTTGTGGTCGGTCACGAAAGATTTCGCCTTCTCGAGGAACACCTCCGCCATCTCCTCGTCGTCCCACAGGGCCGCTTCACCGCCGCGCATGTATCCGATGCGGCTGACACCGTTGACGATGCTCATGTCGTGGCCGTGGCTGTACATCATCTTCAGCAGCTCCGGATTGTCACGGCCCGTGGGTAACCCGGGGAAGGGCTTGTCCCGTTCGTAGGTAACCTCGATGGGATCGGCCGGATCGAGTCCATCCACACGGCGTCCGTCGATGTACACACAGGGGACCCGGTCGTTGGTAGCGGCCAGAATATAGGACTCGTCGAATCCGACGTCCAGGGGTGTGCGGGGGATCTCTCCGTTCCAGTCAAGGTCTCCCGAGCCCACTCCCAGATGCCACTTCCCGACGATTCCGGTCCGGTAGCCCGCCTCTCGCAGGACGGCCGGCAGGGTGCGTGTGCCGGGGTCGATGATCAGCGGTGCGTCCCCCGCCAGGATCCGCGCCCCGGGATTTCGCCACGGATACGATCCCGTGAGTAGGCTGTAGCGGGACGGGGTACACGTCGCCGCCGCGGCATACCCCTGCTTGAAGAGGAGTCCTCCGGCGGCCAGTCGGTCGATGTTCGGCGTGGCGATGCTGGTTGCCCCGTAGCATCCCACGTCTCCGAAGCCGAGGTCGTCGGCGTACATGATGATGATGTTCGGATGTTCTTGCTTTGCATTCATGGCGTATTCCTTCCTATCGGTCTTGCATGGCCCATCGTGTCGAGAACTTCCACGTGACTATCCTCTCGGATTGAAGTTCCGTCGTCCCTCTCCCTTCAGTCCGGCCAGGTGTAGCTGCCCGAGGCCGGTGACGCCGTCGATACGGCCGTCCACCGCCGGGTCCGTGTACTTGGCGAACCAACTCTCGAGACCCCGTTTCATCTCCCTGATGCGATCCTGCTGCTCCGGATTGGCCACCAGGTTGATCTTCTCGTCCGGATCGGCCTCGAGGTCGTAGAGTTCGTGGGGTCCGTAGGGATACCGGTGGACGTACTTCCAATCGGCGGTCCTGATCATGCGCACCGGCCCATACTCGTCGTAGATCACCACGTCGTCACGGACCGACTCCTTCTCATCCTGCAGGATCGGCAGGAAGCTGCACCCCGGCAGGCTTTCGGCCGCGGGATTCACCATACCCACCGCATCCAGAAATGTCGGCATGACATCGTACTGGCTGAGCATGGCCTCGGACACCCGTCCGGGTTTGATCACGGCGGGCCACCGTATCAGCGCGGGGATCTTCACCGAGGTGTCGTACATGTTCTGCGGGAATGTGCCGTTGCCCTTGCCGTAGGTGCCGTGGTGTCCCATGTTCATCCCGTTATCGCTCAGGAACAGGATAAGCGTGTCGTTGCTCACCCCCATCTGTTCGAGCCGCTCGAGGATGCGGCCGACGTTGCGGTCCATCTCGGTGACGGCGGTGAAATAGCCGCTCAGGACATGCCGTCGATCCTCCATAGAAGTGGGATACAGTCCGTTGGCGTGCCAGGCGTTTCGTTGTTCCACCGGTACAGACTCGAAGGGGCAGTTCTTGTAATAGTCGTCGAAGGTCTCCTTGGGATGGTGCTCCCGGCCCCAGGGGGAGTGTGGGGCGGTGTAGTGTACCCCCAAGTAGAAGGGTGCATCCTCTTTCAGCGAGTCCAGAAACTCCAGGGCGTGGTCGGTGATCACGTCGGTGACGTAGTTCTCCTCCTCGTAGACCTCGTTGCCCCGCACCATGGGGGCGTTGTAGTAGGGGCCGCCGCCCTTGGCGTGGACATTCCAGTAGTCATATGATTTCTGCACCGTGTGGCAGGCCCCGAGGTGCCACTTGCCGCTGAGTCCGCAGGTGTATCCGGCCTCGGAGAGGAAATCGGTGTATCCCGGCATCCCCGCCAGGTATTCGATCTGCTCCCCCTTGCCATCGGGTTCATACTTCTCGACGGTGTTGCCGGCTTTGATCCAGTCGTGTACGCCGTGCTGGGAGGGAATCCTGCCTGTTACGATCGAGGCCCGGGCCGGCGAGCAGACCGGAGAGGAGCAGAAGAAGTTGGTGAAGCGAATTCCCTCGGCGGCGATACGGTCCAGGTTCGGCGTCCGGATCTCGGTATTTCCCGCGCATCCCATGGCCCAGGGGCCCTGGTCGTCGGTGAGGATCACGATTATGTTCGGTTTCGTTGCAGCCATTGATAGGCCTCCTTTGTAAAGACAGGATGAACCAAAAACGCTCAGTTTTCAAGAGCGCACAGTAGAGAAGAGCAATGGGGGCTTCCGCTTGCAGACGGGGCCGATTGCTTCTATAGTTGGAGGATGGAGAAGTTCTTCAATACCACCGGACCCTGTGATCCGGACAGACATTACATGCTGCCGCCGAAGGAACGGTTGGTAAACGCTCAGCTTGAGAAATACATCAGTGGACAGCTCTACTGGGTCCTCCATGCCCCCCGGCAGACCGGGAAAACTACCTTTCTGCTCTCGTACATGAAGGAGATTAACGAAAGTGGCGAGGGATTCGCCTGCTACGTAAGCCTGGAACGTGCTCAGGGACTGGATGATATCGAACGAGCCATGCCGGAAATCTGTGAAGCCGTAAAAGAATATGCCGAATTGTTTCTGGGCGAAGAGATGGTGCCTAATTTCTCCAACAGAGAAACCCCGGGAAGTATGCTCTCCTCCATCATGATATCCTGGGCAAAGCTCGCGGCCCCCAAACCCCTCATTGTCCTCTTCGACGAGGTGGACGTACTGAAGGACCAGGCAATGATCAGCTTCCTGCGGCAGCTGCGGGGTGGTTTCGTAGGCAGGGGGATCGGGACATTCCCGGTAAGCATCGCATTGGTGGGAATGCGGGACCTGCGCGATTATCTCATACAAAGCAAGAATGGGAAAACGGTCAATCAAGGGAGTCCATTTAATATAAAAGAAGACTCGGTGGTCATCGGTAACTTCTACCGCAATGATGTGTTTACGCTTGCCCGGCAGCACGTCGATGCAACCGGACAACAGTTTACCGACGAGGCCCTGGAGCTGGTGTGGGAGGAGACCAAGGGGCAGCCCTGGCTGGTAAACGCATTGTTAAAAAAATGTACCTGGAACCTCTGTCCTCATGGTGAGACGGTGGCCATCGAGCATGTTCGACAGGCTCGGGAGATGCTGATACAGGAACGGGCGGTACACCTGGACAGCCTGCAGGAACGGTTGAAGGATCCACGGATACAGAAGATCGTTCAAGTAATCTTGACCGGCGAGTCGGATCCCGATATCGCGGAAGGCGACGACTTTCTTCTGGCTCAGGATATGGGACTGGTTACCGTCGAAAACGGGACCCCCTCGATCGCTAACCCGATATATCGGGAAATAATCGCCCGAGTACTCTCATACGGAATGCAGCTCGCCATTCCCGCGCCCGAGTTCAAATGGAAGAATGATGACGGAACACTGGATATGATGGCCCTCTTTCGGGAGTTTCAGAAGTTTTGGAGACGACACTCCGATATTTGGGAAGAGAAATCGGACTACACCGAGGCATTCCCCCACCTTCTGTTGATGGCCTTTCTGCAGCGGGTGGCAAACGGCGGAGGGAGGATCGAGCGGGAATACGCTGCGGGTCGAGGACGGGTGGACGTAGCGGTTGAGTATGGAGGCGTGTGGAGCATCATCGAGATAAAACTCGTGCACCCCTACGACGGCTTCGATCCGACAAAGGAGGAGGGGCTGGTACAGATTAACCGCTACCGTGAGAAGTTCGGCACCGGGACTCCCTGCTACCTGGTCATCTTCGATCGCACTCCGGCGGGGCGTGAAAAGCCCTGGGACGAGCGGCTTTCCTGGGAAGTCGTAGAAACCGACGCGGGCAGAGTCATCGTCATCGGAGGGTGAATCGGAAATCCCGGCAACTAATTTTCAGTCCGTTTCTTCTCGAACAACCCCTGGAACACCTTCACCATTGCGCTGGTATCAAGGGATCCGTAGCCGTTGCCCGAGGCGATCTCGTTGAGGACCTGCACGCAGGAGGCGATGACCGGGGTGGCCCCCAGGTCACGGGCCATTTGAACGCCCAGTCCGGAATCTTTGCAAAGAAGGTCGATGGAGAAAACCGGATCGTAGTCGTCGTCCACCACCTTACGGCCGCACTCCTTGAAGAGACCGCTGACGGTGGCGGCGCCGCTATCGGCCACCGTCTCGTAGAAGACCTTCTGCGACAACCCGGTCTTTTCGGCCAGGGCGAACACCTCGGCGGTGATTCCGTTGATTGCAGAGAACATGAGCTGGTTGAGGAGCTTGAGGGTACTCCCCGAACCCGATCCGCCCACGTGCACCGTTTTTCGGGCGAAGGCCGACAACACCGGCTGCACACGCTCCAGGACGGCACCGTCCCCACCCACCGGCATCACCCACTTCCCCACGACGGACGGACGTCCCAGGATCGGCGCGTCCAGATACACGGCGCCACGCTCGCCGAGTACCGAAGCCATGGCGCGGTTGGTGCCGGGGTCCACGGTGGATGTGTCGACGACTACATGCCCCGCACCGGCAGCTTCCGTGATGCCGCCTTCGCCGTCAATCACCTGAGCGATCTGTTTCGGCGCCGGCAGCGACAGCAGGATGATCTCGGCGTGCCGGGCCACCTCCGCCGGGGAGTCTGCCAGGCCGGCTCCCATCTCACGGATGAAATCTTGGGCTGCCGGCACAGGGTCGGAGGCCGTTACCGTGTGCCCGGCTTCGGTCAAGGTTTTCAGCATCCGCCGCCCCATGGTTCCCACGCCGATTAGTCCGATGGTCTCTTGTGTGTTCATCTGAGAACTCCTTTCTTTTCATTCCTCGTCTAAACACGAATTCGATTGTCCAATCTTCGCCATCTCCCGCCACGGCACATTTCGTATTCTCGCCTCTACCGGAACCGCCCGATCGTAGAGGCGTTTCACCAGTCCGTCGGAAAGTCCGAGATGTATCTGCTCTTTCTTCAGGGTCTTCAGATGTCCGAGGTGTTCCGAGTCCGATAACGACTCGACATCCGGAGCAGTCATGCCGCGAGGCCGGTACCGGTGAAGTGCAACTTTGGTGACCGTATTACCCGCTTGCCGGTATAGACGAACACCCTATAAAAATCCACCATGCAATCATCGAAATTCATGAGTTGTGAGAATACAAAACTGAGAATATAAAACCATGGCCGAAGCCACAGTCTTTCAGTCGGCAGTTGCTGAATCCGGAAGTACGCCTATTGTACCTTGATCCGTGATAATCTGCGTACCTTTTGATCGGATATTCCGTAGGTTTCCAACAGATCGTCATGAATAATGAGAATATGTTGGTACTTAACTTCTGGGTCAATCGATACGCCGGTGTCGGTACCTACTCGTGCCATCGTAATGAAATCACCCTTCTCATCGAAAAAGAACAGTCTCATTGGAAGGCCGAGTTTTCCGATGTCGAACGTAATCGAAGCGGCGAAATTGGTTACCGAGTAGAGTACCTCACTGCGCAATAGTGAGCTCTTCACATTGGATATCTTGACCTCGTTTCTCGCAATCATCTTTACGGGTACTTCGATCTCTTTTCCATCGCTGGTTTCTAAGAGCAGAGTGACCGTCGGAGCGTCTCTTACTTGCTTTGTGGCCATGCTCGGTTTGAGCACGATGAGTAATACAACCAGAAGGACAACGATAAGTATGCTTCCGCTCACTATTTGCTTGGTTCGACTCCAGTCACTAAAAATCATCATTTTCTCCTTTATAAGCGAATCACAAGCGAACTACTCACAACTGTCAATAGAGATAAACTTCCATATTACCCAATAGACTGTTATTCATACCGCTCTAAAGTCATTATAGACGTTCCATGCACGGAAGTCAAAGGTATCGTCCATCCCATCCAAACTGCAACAGGGTCCGTGGAGAGTGAGAAATTCCCCGACACTGCCTGCGGCGGAGCTTGAATTCAATCCATACCATTGACTTTATACCGAATAAATATGAAAATCATTCGGTTTTCACTCATAAAGAAAATTCATATTGTATGAGGAGAGATCATGGACAATTCCAGGAATCTGGAACCGAATACAGAACCGATAGCGATCATAGGAATAGGATGTCGGTTTCCCGGAGGGGCGACCGGACCGGAGGAGTTCTGGCGGGTCTTGCGAGACGGCGTGGACGGCGTCTGCGACGTCCCCTCCGACAGGTGGGATCTGCGCCGCTTTTATGACGAGGATCCCGACCGGCCCGGTAAGATGTACACCCGCATGGGCGGGTTTCTACGGGAACCTATCGACGAGTTCGACCCGCTCTTCTTCGGCATCTCGCCGCGGGAGGCCCACACCATGGACCCCCAGCAGCGGCTGCTCCTGGAGGTCACCTGGCAGGCCATCGAGGACGCCGGGCTGGACTATGATGCCCTGAAGGGATCTCCCGCCGGGGTGTTCGTCGGCGGATTCTGCCTCGACTCCAAGTTGATGCAGCTCAACCTCTACAACCGAAACCACATCAGCTCTCATACGGCCACCGGTGGCACCATGGCTATCCTGGCAAACCGTATCTCTTATATTTACGACTTCCGGGGACCCTCCATTACCATGGATACGGCCTGCTCCTCTTCTCTCTCGGCGACGTATGTCGCCTGCCGGAGCCTGTGGATGGGGGACTGCGATCTCGCCTTCGTCGGTGGTGTCAACGTGATGACCATTCCGGAGTATCCCATCGCCATGAGTAAAGGCAAGTTCCTCTCAACCCACGGCAAGTGCATGACCTTCGACGCCCGCGCCGAGGGCTACACCCGGGGCGAGGGGGCGGGTATCGCGATACTCAAACCGCTATCCCGGGCCATCGCCGACGGCGACACCATCTATTCGGTGATCCGCGGTGTCGGCGCCAATCAGGACGGCCACACCAGCGGAATGCCCCTTCCAAATCCTCAGGCCCAGGAGGACCTGATCAGAGACGTGTACGCCAAGGCTCAGGTCAGTCCCGGGGAGATCGCCTTCGTCGAAGCCCACGGCACCGGCACCAGAGCCGGTGACAAGACCGAGGCCGAAGCCCTCAACAACATCTTCAAGGATTACCGGACCAAGGACAACCCGGTCTACGTGGGCTCGGTGAAGACCAACATCGGCCATCTCGAGGCCGGAGCAGGCGTGGCCGGACTTATCAAGGCTGCGCTCTCCCTACACCACGGCAAGGTGCCGCCGAACCTGCACTACGAGACCCCTAACCCTGAGATCGACTTCGAGAAGATGGTGATCAAGGTCGCCGACTCACTGGTCGATATGCCGATGAACGGGAAGCCTCGCCTGGCGTCGATCAACTCCTTCGGTTACGGCGGGGCTAACGTTCACGTGCTCCTGGAGGAGTATCGAAACGCCGGAACCGGCACCGGCGTCGACTCAGCCGACGCGACCCCCTCCACCGCTCAGGCCTTCCGTGCCGACCGGCCCCGGCCGGTCCTCGTCTCGGCACGAAGCGAAGAGGCCCTCATCGATTTGGCAACGTCATATGCCGCGGTGCTCCGTGGGGGCGGCGTCTCTTATGACGATTTCGTGTACTCCGTGAACCGCAGGCGCAGCGGGCACACGTTCCGCTCGGTTATCTTAAGCTCCTCGCCGGAGAACCTGGCCGAGTCTCTGGACGCCGTCGCCGAAGGTGCGATCAGAGAGAACGTCTTCTCCGACAGGCTCGAGTCGGAACCATCCGAGAGTGCCGTATTCGTATACACCGGCATGGGTCCTCAGTGGTTCGCGATGGGCCGTCGGCTCTACGCGGAGGAACCGGTCTATCGCCGCTGCGTCGACGAGTGCGACCGTGTCTTCACGGAGGTCGCCGGCTTCTCCATCCTGGAGGAGATGATGAAGGAGGAGACGGATTCGAACATCGGCAGGACCTCCATTGCCCAGCCGGCAAACTTCGTGCTCCAGGCCGGACTCACCGAGCTCCTCGCCTCCTGGGGATATACCCCCGGGGCCGTCGTCGGCCACAGTGTCGGCGAGGTGGCGGCGGCGTACGCGGCGGGGATTCTCTCTCTTCACGACGCCGCACTCGTAAGCTATCACCGCAGCCGTTTACAGGAGAAGACTGCCGGGGGCGGCACCATGCTGGCCCTCGGCATCGGCCAGGAGGAGGCCGAAGGCCTCATCGAAGATTTCGATACAGTAGATCTCGCCGCGGTAAACAGCTCCTCCTCGGTGACCATCTCGGGAGAACGCGAGGCCCTGGAGGCCATCGCGGAGATCATGGAGGAGAATGAAATCTTCAACCGCTTCCTGCGAGTGGAGGTCGCGTATCACAGCTATCAGATGGAACCTATCAGGGATGAGTTCCTAAAATGCCTCGAAGAGATGAATCCCCGGGTCGGCTCGGTTCCCTATTGGTCTACGGTAACCTGTTCGGTCCTGGATGGGAAAAATCTGGACGCCTCCTACTGGTGGCGGAACGTCAGGGAACCGGTTAAGTTCGGTGAGACCTTCGCCAACCTGATGGATGATTCTGAGACGCTGTTCCTGCAGGTCGGGCCGCATCCGGTCTTGTCGGCATCGATGCGGGAGATGATTACCGCCGATTCCGGCGTCTCCATCGTATCCACCCTGACCCGCAAGGAGGACGAGGTCAAGTCCATGCTTGCCGCCGTCGCCGGGCTCATCAACAACGGTCTTCTCCCCGAGTGGAGCGTGTTGATCCCCGAAGGTTCCTTTGTCAAACTGCCCTTCTATCCGTTCCAGCGGGAGAAGTACTGGAAAGAGAGCGAACGATCGAAGGAGGACAAACACGGGATTCCCGGACATGTCTTCATCAACAACGACCTCCGACAACCCGACCCGACCTACGAGATCGAGTTGAACACACAGTTCCTCCCCTACCTGGAGGACCATAGAATCGAAGGGTCCGTCATCTTTCCCGGCGCCGCATACACCGAGGCCGCCCTGGCGCTTTACAACAAGGTTACCGGCGAGGAGCGGTGCTGCCTCGAAGATGTCGCCTTTCATCAGGTGCTGGCTATCGACCCTTCGCGGATCCAGCGGTTACGCATGACCTATGAGAAGGACACGAGCCGCTTCTCGGTACACTCCCGGTTCGAGGAGGACGATCCCTCATTTACCCTGCACGCTTCGGGACGGGCGATACCGCTTCTCAATGCCGAGTCGGAACCGGAGATCGATCTGGGGAACCTCTCCGCCGGATGTACCGAGCAGGTGGACGTGGATGAGCTGTACAATTTTCTGGATCACCGGGGACTCAACTACGGGCCTCATTTCCAGGCGATGAAGAAGATCCTGCGGGGACCCGATCAGGTGTTGGTGGAGATACGGGGCCTCGAGGATCCCACGGAGAACGGTTACTTCATTCACCCGACGATCCTGGACGCGACCTTCCAGTCTCTGGTGGCCATAATCGACACCGATAACTCGGGAGGAAGCCCGTACATTCCTGTCTCCATCGATGCCGTGTATCTGTACCGGCAGCCGGGAATCTCGTGTCGCTCCTTCGCCGTCATCAACGACAGGCGCGAATCGAGTGTGAAGGGTGACATCACCATCTTCGACGAATCCGGGACCCTCGCGGTGGAGGTGCGGGGCATAAAATGCCAGGCGATATCGCGGCCTATGGCCGTGGACGAGACCGAGTGGAATCGCAACTACTACTCCTTCGACTGGATTGAGACCGACACGGCTCCGGAGGTTGATCCGGTCGACGACGAACGGGTGCTGCTCTTTGTCTCAGACAAGGACGGCTCCGGTGGTGACGGAAGAACGGCAGCCGCTTCCGTCACGCCGCTTACCGAGGTACTCCGAGGAGCACTCTCCAACAGAGGGGCGGAGGTCCTGCCGGTGTATGTCGATTTCGGCGGAGACATAGAGGCGCAGGTCGACAATCTCATCCGCGAGAGCGATGCGGCACTTCCCCGTCGGGTCGTATTCGCCTGCAGCATAGGCCGGAGTACCCATCCGGACACAGCGCCGGACGCGGCCTTCGAGATCGGATATTCGACCCTCGTCAGCCGGTTCGTCTCGATGGTTTCGGATTCAGACGATTCGAAGGGAGAGGGTACAAACGCAGCCGATTCCGAGGACCCGCAGACGGATACGGCCGGTGCCCGAATCGATCTCACCATCGTAACCAATGGGCTGTTCGCGATACCCGCCGCGGAAAACGGTACGATACATGCGTCTGCCGGTTCGGTATGGGGATTGGGACAGCTGATCTCCAACGAGTTTCCGGACGTCGTCGTCCGCTGCGTAGATGTCTCCACGGAGGGGGGCGAGATCGACCGAGCCGCGGATGAAATATTGGGGAGTACTCCGGAGATGGATATTGCCCTCCGGAACGGCAGCCGCTTTACCAGGGTGCTGCAGTCGACCGAACTCGTCGGCGAAGAGGATGTCTACAAATCCGAGGAGGCCGACGCCGACACCGAGTGTATCTTCCTCGACCAGGAGGTACCCGGACAGGTGGGGAGCCTGATCCATAGGCGGAGCGAACGCGTCGCTCCCGGACCGGAAGAGTTCGAGATGCAGATCTACACCTCATCAATCAACTTCAAGGATCTCCTGAAGATCAGGGGCGAATTGGCCAAGGTGGTCTCGGACAACACCTTCTCCGGCGAGGGGCTGGGAATGGAGTGCTGCGGCCGGGTCGTGCGGGTCGGGGAGAACGTCACCCGCTTCAAGGAGGGTGACGTCGTCTTCGGCACGGTGCAGGAGTCCTTCCGCACCTACGCGACTCTCCACCAGGACCTGGTTGTCCGTAAGAAGCCGGACCTGTTGGACATCAACGACGCACCCATCGCGGTTCCCTTCTTCACGGCCTACTACTCTCTCATAGAGCTGGCCCGGCTGCGCGAGGGCGACCGGGTACTCATCCACAGCGCCTCCGGCGCGGTGGGGCTGTGTGCGGTACAGATCGCCCAGTGGAAGAGGGCCGAGATCTTCGCCACCGCCGGCAACGAGGAGAAGCGTGAATACCTGCGCGAGATCGGCTGTGACTACGTGATGAACTCCCGGACCCTGGACTTCTACGACGAGATCCTGAAGATCACCGATGGCGAGGGGATCGACGTGGTCCTGAACGCCGTGGCCGGAGAGACCCTGCTCAAGAGCTACCAGCTCCTCCGGCCCTACGGTAGGTTCGTGGAGATCGGGAAACGCGACATCTCCATGAACACCGGCCTCCCGATGGGCAAGTTCAACGACAACGTCTCCTTCCACGGCTTCGACATGGATCGCATCCTCATCGACAGACCCCAGGTGGTCTACGAGACCTGGGAGAAGATCGTGGACGGCCTGGAGGAGGGGTATTTCAAACCCCTGCCTACGGCCGTGTATCCTGCCTCGGAGATCGTCGAGGCCTTCAGGTTCATGACCACCAGCCGTCACATCGGCAAGATCGTAATCCGCTACAAGGGCGAGAAGGTCCCGGTCCGACTCACGCGCGCGGACACCGATTACCTCGAGCAGAAGGCTACCTACCTGATCACCGGCGGTACCCGGGGCTTGGGGCTCGAGATCGCCGAATGGCTCTCCCGGAGGAGCGCCGCCAGGGTGGTACTCGTCAGCAGGAGCGGCCTCAAGACGGAGGAGTCGAAGCAGGTGGTAACCCGGATGAGAGGTCGCAACACTCAGGTGAAAGCCGTCGCGCTGGACGTGACCGACGGAGCCGCGGTAGAAGATCTCATCGCCGAGATCCACTCAGATGAGTTGCCCCTCAAGGGGATATTCCACTGTGCCATGGTGTTGGACGACGGCTACCTCAAGGATATGAACAGGGAGCGGTATCATACCGTCCTGATGCCGAAGGTCGCGGGGGCGATCAACCTGCACAACGCGACTCTGGGCCTTCCGCTGGACCTCTTCGTGAGTTTCTCTTCGATCTCCGCGCTCATCGGCAACGCCGGGCAGGCGAACTACGTCGCCGCCAACCACTTCCTGGATGTCTTCGCCGGCTACAGGCGCTCCATGGGCCTGGCGGCGACCACCGTGAACCTCGGCGTCGTGGCAGATGTCGGGGTGGTAGCCCGGAGCGAGAACCTGAACGACTACTTCAAGGTCTCCGGCATCCGAGGATTTGACACCGCCGAGGTACTGGAGGGACTGGATTTCATCCTCGAGAAGAAGCCGGCGCAGATCGGGTTCTTCGACGTGGATTGGGAAAAGTGGGGTGCCATCAGTCAGCGGGCCGCCCGATCCTCCCGCTTCGCCGAACTCATGAGTCACGCTCGGGAGATGGGCAAGGGATCCGGCAAGCTGCAGGAGTTGTTGGACACCCTGGCGGAGATAGAAGAATCGGCCAGGGTCGAATACCTTGTCGGGTTGCTCAGGGGTGCCCTCTCGGGAGTACTGCATATCCCGCCGGAGAACCTGGACCTCAACCTCGGCATCAACAACATGGGTATCGACTCGCTCATGGTCGTGGAACTGCAGGCCGCCATCAACAACGAGTTCGGCCTGGAACTGACTTCCATGGAACTCTTGAAAGGGCCATCCCTGAATCAGCTGGGGAGGTTGTTGTATGGCAAGATTCAGGGGCAAATTGGTGAAGGCTCCGGTGGAGATGTCGATTCTCTGTCCGAGGAACAACTGGACGAACTCCTTGGCGAGATGGTGGAGCAGAGCGAGTAGTGCGGGTGAGATATTCACGGGAGAAGTATTGATGAACAAGGATGACCTATCGAAATTGAGTGCCGAGGAGAAGAAGGCGCTCTACAAGAAGATGCTCAAGGAGAAGGCGGCCAACCTGTCGAAGCAGAAATCCGCCGCAACGCAGCCGAAGTCGGCGGCAGCGGTCAAAGGAAGGGCAGGTGGGACCGGCGGAATCAAGAGCGAGTTCTACGACTTCGACGCCTTCCCTGAGATACAGGCTTTGAATGAACAGTTCGCCTCCGCGGAAGTGCTTGGGCTCGAGAATCCCTATTTTCGCGTCAACGAGGGGGTTGTGAACAACCGTACTACCATCGGCGGTAAGGAGTATATCTCATTCTCGAGCTACAACTATGTCGGGCTGTCCGGTCATCCGGAGGTGGTTGCGGCTACCAAGGCGGCCATAGACAAGTATGGAACCAGCGTCTCGGCGTCTCGCATCGCCACGGGCGAACGGCCGATTCATGTTGAGCTCGAGCACGGAATCGCCGACTTCGTAGGGGCCGAGGACTGCGTGGTCTTCGTGTCCGGACACGCCACCAACGTCACCACCATCGGGCACCTCTTCGGTACAACTGACGCCATCCTCTACGACGCACTGAGTCACAATTCGATCCTTCAGGGAAACAACCTCTCCGGGGCACGGCGGATACCCTTCCCGCACAACGACTACAAGGCCCTTCGGGCGATCCTGGAACGGAGCCGTCACGAGTTCGAACGGGTCCTCATCGTAATCGAAGGGGTGTACAGCATGGACGGCGACATCGCCGAACTCCCCGAATACATCAAATTAAAGAAGGAGTTCAAGACGCTTCTCATGGTCGATGAGGCGCACTCCATCGGTGTTTTGGGTGAAGGCGGCGGAGGCATCGGCGAGCATTTCGGTATCGACAAGTCCGACGTGGATCTCTGGATGGGGACATTGAGTAAGAGCTTCGCTTCCTGCGGCGGGTATATCGCCGGCAAGGCCTCCCTTGTAAAATACCTCAAATACACCGCCCCGGGGTTCCTCTACAGCGTGGGTATGTCACCGGCCAATACCGCGGCGGCGATCGCGGCGCTGATGGTCCTACAGAAGGAGCCGGAACGGGTTGTCGGACTCCATGAGAACTCGAAACGCTTCCTCGCCCTCGCCAAGGAGAAGGGGCTGGATACGGGCCTGAGTGGCGGATCGGCAGTAGTGCCGGTGATCGTCGGAAACTCGATGCAGTGTCTGATCCTCTCGAGCATGCTCTTCGAGGAGGGCATCAACGTGCAGTCCGTGCTGTATCCGGCGGTGGCCGAGAATCAAGCCCGGCTCAGATTCTTTATCACTACCGATCACACCGAAGATGAGATCCGTGAGACTGTCGAAAAATGCGCCCGGATCCTCGAGAAGGTCCGGGCCGAATACGCGGATGTCTCCATGAACTCGCAGACATCACGGGTGTAGAGTATGATTTTTCGTGTGTGTATGACATTCAAACACCTAGTTTTTAGAGGTACCCATGAGTGAAAGAAAGACGGCGTTCGTCACCGGCGGATCCTCCGGACTCGGATTCGAGCTTGCGAAGCAACTCGGAGAGAACGGGTTTACCGTCGTCATCAACGGCCGCAACATCGAGCGGCTCGAGGCGGCACGGAAGTCTTTAGCAGAATCCGGACTCGATGTGCGTTCGGTAGCCGGAGACATCAGCTCGCCGGAGGACATGGAGGCCGCCGCGGCGTATCTGAAAGACGAATTCGGGACGATCGATTTCCTGGTATTGAACGCCGGAGTGGTGAGTGTCGGCCTTCTCGGTGATTTCACCTCATATGATGCTCTCAAGCAGGATCTTGAAGTCGACCTATGGGGTTCCGTTCTTACCGCCTATCTCATGGTGCCCCTCCTGAACGAGGGGAGCCGTATGTTGATGGTCTCCTCCGGTTTCGGTCTCATGGGTACCGCCGGATACACCACCTACTGCGCGGCCAAGGCCGGGATCATCAACTTCGCCGAAGCCCTGCGCCGGGAATTAATCCCCCGTAAGATCAAGGTGCAGGTGGCGATTCCCGGCGACATGGATACACCTCAGTTTCACGGCGAGATGGCGGCGCAGCCTGAGTGGATGAAGTCCGATGCCCCTCGGGGCATGATGAAGCCCGACGAGGCGGCCCGGAAGATTCTGGCCAAGTGCCGCAGCCGAAGCGGCCGACCCTTCCTGGTGACCAACAACTTCGAAGTCACCTCGCTGATCCTGATGGGTAAGCTGCTGCCTCGGATGCTGCGGGACATGGTCCTGGACTCGATGTTTCCGATTCCGCCTTTTTGATACGGATCACCGATTTCAATTATTCCTGCACCCAGTACGTCACTACCACGAACTCCGCCTCGATAGGGACCTTGACAATCTTCGCAGGGTATTGTGCAATTATCTTGCTATTGGATATCGGTCGCCCGGCCGGGTGTTGAAATCTACAGAAGAGCTGGTCACAACCGGTCTGTCGAGTAATTATGAAAGCTTGAGGTAAAAATCATGAAGCATGTCTTTCTGTGTCTGATCGTTTGTACACTACTGGTATGCGCGTGTGATCCGGTCTATTTCGAGCCGGATACCGCCGTATATCTCGATCCGGATGCGTACCCCGCGCCTGCGGAGGCCGATGGTGATTCCGTACGGGTCACATTCGGCACGGATGGGATCGAGGTGATCACCTCCTCCGACTCTGTTTCCGAGACGGAGGAGGGCCGGAAGATTACCGGCGCCGGTACCATCGACTGCAGTGGTGGGGGGGCGTTGACTTTTCGACGTTTAGATCTTTCTGTGGGTACGGATGGGCATGCCTACGGCTGGGCCGATATCCCGGAGTTTGACGGCGGCATCTTCGATCTCTTCGGATTCTCGTGGTCCGCCGTCCCCTATTGCGAAGTAGAGACGATGACCGGAGAGGAGATCATGCTGGAATTCGAATCGGAGATTCCCGTACTGGCGGAGCGGGAGTACCTGGTGTATGACGTCGGGGAATATGATCTGACCCTCACCGGGTATGATGATTCGATGCTAACGATGCCGGAGTACCCTCAACTGCCTGCCGGTGGTGCAGTCTGCATCGTGGATCCACAGGATCCCGGGCTGTATATGGGGTACTCCTCCGACGGGCTTCGGCAGGTCGACCAGTCCGAAGGACTGTTTACGAAGAGCATGATACAGATGTACGGTCCCTCCTCCCTGTCCTTTGTAGACGGGAAGGGCCTGGGCCTCTCCGGTCAGGGGTTGATTCCGCTGACCATGGAGCAGACCGACGGTCTGGAGGAGTATGGACTGCCTTCCGAGGTAGCCGGAAACATCTGGTTCAAGGGTAAGATTCCATTGAAAGTGTACGGAGTACCTCTCGAACTCGACGGCAAGGGGGTAGTCCTTTTCCACACGGGTGAAACGGCTGAATTTCAACTGGCCGATGGCGGACTCTTCGTCGGGTTGAACGGGAGTCTCAACCTCTCGGTGGATCTTGAGGATCTCGTTCCATTGTTTGCGGTAAATTCGCTGGTCGACGGATCGGTGTGGTATTACGATATTCCCACCGCGGCACGCTCCGTGGCGGCAGATTCTTCCACCACCGCCGATCAACCGTCCGATTCAGGTTTTTTCGATCTTCTCGAGGACAGCATCGAAGAGGGGATTGCCCAGATCACTTCGACACTTGCCGGAGACGAGTCGTTTGACGGCCCGGGGCGTCATGTGTTCTATTCCTTCTCGCCCGACCCCGAGACCGAGACTGGATTGGACCGGATACTCGACCTATCTCGGATAGGAGAGGCGATCGGAATCCAGGACGCGGCCGTGCTGTCTCGGGAGATCGCGGAAGACTTGGTGTCGCCACGGGAAAACACCGAAGGCACGTTGTCGGGTTTTTTCCGATGGGTCGATTCCGATTTTTCATATAGATTAGTCGGCGTCGGTACATACGATCTCATGCCCTTCGCCGTATATGCCGGAGTGGAGGAGTTTGCACACTCGGTAGGCATGAAGGCCGGAATTCCGGCCCAAGGTACTCTTGCCGTTACGGAGAACTCTTTCTCTTTCTCCGGAGAAGGGGCCGGCAATCTTTCCCTGGGCGACGTTCTCATGCTGCGTGATTGCGGTGCCGTCGACATCTCCTTCCAATCGGACGGTACGTGGGAAATATCGATAGAAGCCGGTGTAGAGTGTTTCGGGTACGAATTCGGCGACTGCATGGTGCGGTTGGACGGCGAGGAGATCGGCATCGAGGGTGCGAGTATATCGCTGCCGCTTCTCGGTTCGGCCGACCTTTCCGGGAAGATCAGCTGGTCCGGCAGATCACCGGAGTTCACCGGGGAGGCCGTATTGACGGTGGACCGATGGATCGGCTCGCGATATATGCGGGCCAAGTGCGAGGAGATCGTCATGGGGATCTCACTCTCCGGCCATGGCATGGACGCGAGTCTCGGCGCGGAGGGTGAGTATGAGATCGGCGTCTACGACGGTGATTGGACTCTTCCTCGGACTGAAATCGATGCCGGGCAGGAGACCTATTCCAGGGAGGTATTCGATGTGGCTGGAGTCGGATCGGTGGCGTTATCTTTGGACTCGGGTGAGGTGGAATTGACCGTCTCCTCCGATGTGTTCGGATTGATCGACTACGCGGCGATGCTGGCCGACATGGATGTGCCGGACTGGCTGAAAGACTTCTTTCCCGATTCTGTCGTCTACGAGATCGAGAACGACTGGATCGTCACCGAATACATCGACGTCGACGGTAACCTTGCCCTGGGGTACAAGACGCCGAATGCCATTCTCGACTCTGCGGGCGAGCTGGTCGGATTGAGCATCGATACGGCCGGCAACCTGATTACGAATCCGCTTGAACTTAGCGGGATACTAGATGAAGGCGGCGATGTCCTCGATTACGTATCTTCAGGAGACATCGTGAACGATGTAGGGTCCTGGTTCTGAGGCTGCCTGTCGCGTTCGCGTGCTACCGCTTTCCCAACACCGCACTCAGGCCCACGCCCAATACAACGCCGCCGGCGCCGCAGAGCAGGATGTTGCGGCGAATCTCCGCCAGGTTGCCGACTTTTTCGACCACCCGCCCTACCAAGCCATCTGGGGGATTGATCAGGGTCTTCAATTCGATGAGGTCTCCGGATACCGGTGCCCGTGCAAAGATCAGGTAACCCACTATTAGGCCGATGACTCCGAGTATCACCGCGAGTACGATTATGTTTCTCATCTTCTCTCTCTTCTCTCCTTTTTGACTCGTATGTAGACATACAGTAAAGATATACAGTAAAAACCCAGAATAAGCGTTAAATAGAGGAAACTAAACAAAAAAGCTCCTAAGTGATTTAATGATAGTGAGTTACTAAAACCAAGAAACACCTAGGAGGTATCACAAGCGATACAGGAATTATTCTATCACAATGAATAAAATGAGAAAAGATGTTTTTGAAATCCACAGGTTAGATCGAATCCGGACCGATCATCCACCGCCGTCCGGTGCGCTATTGGTGTTCCTTTCAGCATGTCCCCCACGCTCAGGTAAAATCGACCCTGGTCCGCGACGCCGGAGTAGACCGGGCCGATAGGCCGTCCTAAAAACGCTTTCCCCTCCCATAGTATCCTCCATTTCCCGGTCCGATACCCGCCGTTGGGTCATAACTCGCCATTTCGAGTGTGATGAAGCGAGATACACAACGAATCGGCTTGCTCGGTGGATTGGCTTCTTCGACCCCTATCACAACCCTCTGTAATTCATCCTTATTTTAAGGCTAAAATTTGGAAAATTCGTACTTATTTGAAGGGTAAATATCGGTAAATACATACTGCTTTCGAGGTTGAATCCGGAAGAATTCGATCTTGGATTACGGATAAATGACAGGGGTATCAGCCCATGTTCATATATCGCCCGACTGAGTCGAGATTCTGGAGAGTTGTGGCGAAGGTCAAAATCCGGTATTGTCTCGCCACTGGATATTCTCCGTAAAATCGCGTATAGTGCGGTCTGCTTGTACCGACATATGTATTCGCATACCGTGTTCGCATAGGCAAAGATATTCATCGTGCTTTTTGAGATCGTGGAGCCGTGTGACCGCGTCCGCCTCTAAACAGCCAAGGAGACATTTCCCATGACATTCGATAGTTTTAATCTCACTGCCCGTGTCCGCGAAGGCGTTCACGCCGTTGGTTTCGATACCCCTACTCCGATCCAGGAGCAGGCCATTCCCGTAGTGATGCAGGGGCGGGACGTGTTGGGACTGGCGCAGACCGGAACCGGCAAGACTGCCGCGTTCATGCTTCCCATCCTGCATCGGCTATCCACCGGGCCAAAGGGCCGTATCCGTGTCCTCATACTGGCCCCAACCAGGGAGCTCGCCGAACAGATCTATCAGGCCGGGCTGGATCTGGGAAAAAAGACCGGTATCCGGAGCATCTCGATGTATGGCGGGGTAAGTAAGAACCCGCAACTGAACGCCCTGCGACGGGGCGTCGAGATAGTCGTAGCCTGCCCGGGACGTCTTCTCGACCACATGGGTGAGGGTGATATCGATCTTTCGCACGTAGAGGTGCTGGTGCTGGACGAGGCCGACAGGATGTGCGACATGGGCTTCCTTCCGGACATCCGAAAGATAGTGAAAGGTCTGCCCCGGAAACGGCAGACCCTGTTCTTTTCCGCCACAATGCCTGATGAGATCAGGGAGCTCTCGGAGACGATTCTGCATGATCCGGAGACGATCCAGATTGGCATGATCGCCCCCGC
Source organism: uncultured Spirochaetales bacterium (assembly GCA_964485495.1). Taxonomy (GTDB): domain Bacteria; phylum Spirochaetota; class Spirochaetia; order CAZAKE01; family CAZAKE01; genus CAZAKE01. The sequence goes on along the minus strand of CAZAKE010000014.1, from coordinate 31,568 downwards.
GCATACCGTCTCCCATGCCGTGTACCCGATTCCTCATGAGCTGAAAAAGAATATGCTGTTCAGCCTTCTCGATGGGCCTGCCGCCGGGAAGGTACTTGTTTTCACCCGGACGAAACACAGGGCCAAGAGCCTAGCGAAACAACTGGCCAAGCGGCGTCATCGTGTAGCGGAGCTCCAGGGGAACCTGTCGCAGAACCGCCGGCAGGACGCCATTAACGGCTTTCGTGGAAACAAATACGATATCCTCGTCGCCACGGACATCGCCGCCAGGGGGATCGACGTTACTGAGATCTCCTACGTGATCAACTACGACATGCCGGATACGGTCGATGCGTATACTCATAGGATCGGCCGCACCGGGCGGGCGGAGCAGACCGGCGACGCCTTGACCCTGGCGGTGGCCGACGACGCGGCGATGCTGCGGAGCATCGAGCGGGTATTGGGTGCGCCGATCGAGTGCAGGCGACTCGAGGGATTCGACTACGGCGCCTTCGATCCGGAAGATCAATTTCCAAAGGGCAACTCCCGGGGAACCGGCAAGAGCCGCGGCCAAAACTCGAATTCGAAACGGAATGACACCCGGAACAGGAATCAAACCCAAAACCGTGGGTGGCGCCGCCGCCGTCGACCTGCGGCTCAGAGAGACTGAAGTCTACAGACACAGCGGCACGACAACCGGAGACGACATGTGCGATAGCAAGCTTATACAGGAGTATGATCCTGCTTGGGTGTTGCAGTTCAACACTATCAAATTCGTACTGATCGAGGCGTTGGACGCATTGGACGTGTCGGTGGAACATGTCGGCAGCACTTCCGTGCCCGGTCTCGCCGCCAAACCGATCATCGATATCGACATCGTGTACCGGAACCTCGATGATTTCCAACTTTTGGTCGAACGGCTGTCCCGGATCGGGTATCTTCACAACGGAGACCAGGGTATCCCTGGTCGGGAGGCCTTCAAGCGGAGTCTTCATGAGCCCGGCGGGCAACCTGACTCGGTACTCGATACGATTCGCCATCATCTCTACGCCTGTCACGCGAATGGCGACGAACTCCGTCGGCACATCCTCTTCCGTGACTACCTCAGGAGACACCCGGACGCACGGGAGGCCTACCAAAGGCTGAAACGGCAGCTGGCCGAAGAAACCGGCCAGGCTCACAAGGCGTATGCGGCGCTGAAAGAGACACGGGCCCGGGAGTTCATCCTGGAAATGGTCCGGCGGGCGGAGGCTGAGAACCGGTATTAGCCGGTACTATTCGGTGATGTGCTCCCGATTCGCGTGGTGTGGCGCCGGCCCGAATAGGCCGGGGACTGTAGCGAGAGGCCGTCTGAGTATTTGGAGTATGCGCTCACCCATCCTCCGAACTCTGTTGGCGTGAAATACGGTTTCGGCGTATACTCGGTCTGAACTCCGGTCGGGATCCGAATTGGAGCAAATACAGCGAGAGGAATAGTGGAACAGGAATTGACCTGCCTTCTCAACGGTCGTGAAGTCTCATTCGATCTCCTCTCGGAGACGGTGCGTCGAGCCGTGGAACATGACGGACTGATCCGTGCCGGTGGATTTCTCATCAAGTGTTACCGAGGATCGGATCAACCGGATCCCGATCGGCAGTCCCGTGACGCATTCCACTTGGGGATCCTGCCGGTCATCGACGGCGGGCTCCGGAACAGGCACTACGACATCGCCATCTCCGGCGACCCGACGTATACCCTCACCGGGTTTTTAAACACCGACCATACCCTCGGGCTGGTGTTCATGCCCCCATCCAAGGGGTCGCCCTCGGCGGAGTTCCTGGACCGTATCAGGCGGCAATATATCGAGTGCGTCAGGTCATTGGTGGATACGGGAGTTCCGGCTGATTGGGAGTTCGACTGGATCACCCGCCAGGCGGCGAAGGAGGCGGGGTTGTTTCACGATGAGATTACCACTGCCGGTGCGCTGATCGCCGGTGAATAAGGACTTTCAAAAGCCTACCCCTGCGGAGTAGTAGTCATAACCGCAACCTCGGCACTCAATGCCTTCATCTCTCTGCTGACCCTGCGGTGGTAGGGGCTTGGAATCGGGCCGTCCAACAGCGGGTCGTCGGTTGCGGCCATCCAGGCGGCCAGCTTGCGTTTCATCTCGACTCGGAGATCTTGAAAGCCGGGGTCCAGACTCAGGTTGCGCGCCTCCACCGGATCTTCCTGTAAATCGTAAAGCTCCTCCCGTTCCCCCTTTCTGAAGGGATATCTGAACCAGTTGTACCGGGGTGCCGTGGCGATGCGGACATCGTACAGCGTCTGTGCGTCGAAGTTGAACACGTACTTGTAGCGGTCGGTCCTGAGTCCCCGGATCGGGTCGTAGTTGTCATGGTAGGTCTTCTCGAAGTAGACCGCGTCACGGGGCCAAGTGCCTTCTTCGCCGGCTTTTCCCGCTTCGGTCTTTCCGGTGAGGAGGGGCAGGAGGCTGATCCCCCGGGTACCCTGCGGCACGTCGATGCCGCAGGCCTCCAACAAGGTGGGATAGATGTCGATGTTACTCACCAGCTCGGGGATACGAACTCCCTCCCGCCAGCCGCCGTTTGTGTAGCGCATAAAGAGGAACACCTCGATTCCCGGATCGAACATGGTGCCCTTGGCCCGGGGGAAGTCGATGCCGTGGTCGGTGGTGTACACGAATATGGTGTCGTCCGCCAAGCCCCGGCGTTCGAACAGATCCATGATTTTGCCGACTCCGTCGTCCAGCACCCGGCAGGCACCCTGCTGCTCCGCCATCTCGGCGTCGATCTCCGGGTCGTCGATCAGGTAGGGGGGCTTCCAGATCCCCTTGGAGTCGTCGGGATCTGCGTACTTGGTCCACGCCCGGTGAGTATCACTGCAGCCGATCTGCATGAAGAAGGGGATTCCCGGCCGAGTGTCGAAGTGGGAATCCAGCCATGTATCGATGTCTCTGTCCGATCCGGCCAGCGGTTCGCCGCCGTTGTTGCCGGTGCCCCGGCCGTGGATCCCCTCCTCGAAACCGACGGAAAACATGTCGTGGGTTTCGTGCTCGAAGCCGCATAGCACCGTGGTGTAGCCGGCGCGCCTGTACACCGCCGCGAGATGACGATCCTTGGTGACCAGGTCCCACTCGCCCAGGCGGTCGCCGGGGAGTCCCATCATGCCGTTCTGGTGGTGGTAGATGCCGGTGACCAGTGCCGCCCTGCTCGGACCGCACAGCGGGGTGGTGCAGAAAGAGTTGTCGAAGGTAACACTCATCGCGGCCAGCCGTTCGAACGCCGGGGTGTGAACGGTGGTATAGCCGTAGGGTGACAGGAATTTCCCCGTATCGTGAGTGATCAACAGCACCACGTTGGGGCGCTTGGTGGAATCGG
>CAZAKE010000014.1:0-28111 GCA_964485495.1 uncultured Spirochaetales bacterium | reverse complement strand
CGTGAGCTGATGATCTTCACGAAACGATCGGCCCTATCGGGATCGTACTCTGCTCCCAGATACGGATTGTTGTGGGTCCTGAGTCGGATCGAGCCGGTGACCTTCTGTGTGATCAGAGAACCGCCTCGGCATACTCCCGCGCGGCCTCCGGGTTCCAATCGATCCCCAGCCCCGGGGCGTCGGAGAGGATGAGCCGGCCGTCGGAGACCCTCTCCGTGTTCGAAACCAGTTCGGATCGCCATGGGGTGTTCCCCCAGCAGAACTCCAGCCAGGTGGCCGAGGCGAATGAGGCCGCCACGCAGGCACTGGCCGCTGTGGCCACCGGTCCCGACATGTTGTGGGGTGAGATCTCCATGCCGTATGCTTCGGCCATGGCGCAGGCGTATCGAGCCTCGGAAATTCCCCCTATCCATTTCACATCCGGCATGTACACATCAACCGCCTCCGCCGAGACGATATCCCGGGCCGCCTCGCGACCGGACAGCTGCTCACCGCCTGCGACACGGCAGGGTAACCGGTCCCGCAGCCGGCCCATACCCCGGATACCGGCCGTCGCGAAGGGCTCCTCCACCCAGTAGAGGTCGAACTCGAGGGCGATCTCGGCAAGCCGTGACGCGTCGGCCGGAACCACGTTCCAGGCCCAGTCGGTCATGATCTCGACCTCGTCTCCCACCGACTGCCGGACGACGGCAATCATCCGCCGCGCACCTTCCCATCGCGATCCGCGATCATGCTTCGCCTCTGAGGGTTTATCCGGCCCGTGTCCGCTTCTATTTGTTCCGGCTCCCTCACCGATTCCCTGCGGATTGGCTCCGAACCCGCCCATGGGGTAGATCTTTACGGCTCTAAAGCCCTCCGATACAGCCGCCGCAGCCGCTTCGCCCATGGCCTCGGCGTCCAGCTCCGGTGCGGCCAGGGCCAGATTGGCGTAGAGGGGTATCTCTTTCCGCAGCGCCCCGCCGAAGAGCCGATGGCACGGCATCCCCGCCTGTTTGCCGACGAGATCCCAGAGCGCCTGATCGACGGCGCTGACCGCGGCGTACTTCAACCGCCCCGAAAACGGGTCTCTGAGAAGACGCTCCGCGGAGGGGGTGATCATGTCCGCGGGATCACGGCCGAGGAGTTCCGCCTCCATGAGCCTCACCTGCTCCGCCACCCCCCGGTCACCGCGACTCTGGCTGGCCTCGCCGACCCCGATCTCGCCGGAATCGGTCTCGATCTCCACAAAACACCAGGGTCGCTTCTTCTCGGTCCGAACGATTATCGTGTTCATAGCCGTTATCTGCATCTGCTCAACTCCTCATCGTCATCGGGACGCCCAAGGCCCCGCGAGACCACTTCGCCTTTCTCGTAGATGGCGGTACAATGCATCATATTCTACCGCGTCGGCGAAGAGTAGTCGATCCAAGGAGGAAAACAGATGGCAAGCGACATTCGTGAGTTCGTGATGCGGCATCCACTCTTCTGTCATCACGGATGTTCATTTTAGACTGAATCTGACCGGATACCGGAAACGTACCGCCACGGGAGTCCCGTTGGCCTTCGCCGGTTTCACGGTGATCCCCTCCAGCGCCTTCACGGCGGCTTCGGCCAAGCCGAAACCCGGATCCTTGAGTACCTTTATATCCCGGATGACACCATGTGCGTCTATGTATAACTCGAGGTAGACGACCCCTTCGATTCCCCGACGGTTGGCGAGAGGCGGATACTCGATGGATGCTCGGATCCTCTCGGTAGGAATACCCGGGGCCTCCGAGATCTTGTGCTGGGGGAGGTACTCGATCTCCGGTGGCGTTTCCGGCGAGGGCTCGAGCGCCTTCTCCTGTGACGGGATTGTCACCGGTTCAGACTCGGGAGGCGTCTCAACGACCTCCTCCTCGGCCTCGATCACCTCCTCGACGATCGCTTCCTGCCGCGGCACTACGATCTCCTCCTCCGGCTCCACTTTTTTCTCTTCTTCCTTCGGCCTCTCGGGTTCCGGCTCCGGAGGAGGCGGCACATACTCTCTGATGTCTACAAGCTTGAAGATAGAAGTGTCCTCCCGCTCCTCGCGTCCCTTCACGTCGATCGTCACGGTAAGGATCAGCCCCAGATGCAGGGCGGCCGCCACGACGATGATCCCATACCTGCGGATCGTTCCGAACCGGTCGATCCCACGCCTACCGTTGTTTTGTCGCGGGGAGTGTCCGGCACCGTGCTGTACATGCATCAGCCCGATTCCTTAACTACCAGCGACACGACCCGATGCTGGAGCAGTTTCAATATCTCCATCACCGCATCCACATATTTGTATGGCGTGTTCCTGTCGGCCAACAGGTGGATGCGTATCGACGGGTCACGTGAGACCGCCTCCGCGATGCTATTCTCTACATCCTCGAGTGACAGCACTCTCCCGTCTACGTACAGAAGCCCCGTACGATCGATCCATATCTCGAGATTGGCATCCCCCTGGGTCACCTCCGGTTCTCGGGCCTCGGGATACTCTATCTTGACCTCCTTGCGATAGTTCAACAGCGAAATGACCATGATGAAAATGAGAAGCAGGAAGGCGATATCGGACATGGCATTGACCGAAACAATCGGTTTCCGCGTCTGCCTGCGGCGGACCTTCATGATTCGATCTCCTCCATGCGGAAGGAGAAATTATCGACTCGCATGCTGCGAACGAGCTCGACGATGTCGACGACGAACTGGTATGGCGTGTCGGGGTGGATGCTCAGGAGCAGCGTCATATTGGGACGGGAGGATAGACGGTCCGAGATCAAATCCTGGAGTCGATCGAAGGAGATCGGTTCCTCCCTGTTGATGAGAGAACCGTCCCGGGCCAACTCGATCCGCAGGATATCCTCGGTATTGAGGATCTTCGTCGAGTCCTTACGGGGAATACCGAGCATGAAGCCCTCGTTGACGTTGAACACCGCGATGACGATGAAGAAGATGATCAGGAGGAACGCCAGGTCACTCAATGCTCCGGAGTCGGCGATATCGATCCGTTTCTTCCGCTCCCGTCCGACCTTCACGTCTCTTCCCGCAGCATGAGTCGTGTCACGATCTCGTTGCCGGTCTCCTCGATCTGAGACGCGAATTTGTCGACCACATGGGCGTACACGTTATACGCGGTGATCGCGGCGATGGCGATCGAGAGGCCGAATGCCGTCGTGATGAGTGCCTCGAAGATACCGCCCGCCACCAGTTGGGCGTTCACGTCCGCCGCGTCGGCGATCGACTTGAACGCGCCGATCATCCCCGAGACGGTGCCCAGGAATCCGGTGATCGGCGCGATGGATCCGAGGGCGACCAGCAGATCGAAGGTGCTCTCGAGGGAATTGAGCCGTTCGGCTACCTCGCTCTCCATGACCCTGTCCATGCGGCGCTCTCCTAAGTGAAAGACCTTCAAGCCGGCCAGGAAGATCGGCGCACCCATCGTGCGGCGGGGTAGGGAGGCGCAGTACTCTTCGGCCCCGCTAAGGTCGTTGTCGTCGATCCGCCGGATGATCTCCCGGCGTAAATCCTTTACCCGTAAGTCGTGCAACAGCAGGAACACGAGCCGTTCGAGGATGATGCTGATTGTGGCGATCGAGAAGAACAGCAGCGGCCACATCGCCCAGCCTCCCATCTCAATGATTTCTCGTAAGGTCATGGTGTACTCTCCATCGTTAGCGATCGGTCCGGTCGTTTTCATCGTCGACGAATTCGGTCTCAGAGAGAATGTCGCCGAAGAAGTATTCTAGATTGTAGAGTGAGAAGAACAGTTCCGGTCCCTCCTCCCAATCACGCCACATGGTGCCGGTGTCACGCAGCTCGTGCAGGTGGTCCGGCAGTACCGCCGCGGTATAGTCCGGCCGCCACAGGATCCCCCCGCCCAACACCCGTTCGGATCCAGGTGCCGGCACCGCGGAGGATTCGCTCGTTCCATTTTCCGGAATCAATGCCTCATAATAGGTCGGGGGCAGTTCGCCGGCCTCGAGCAGCTTCTCGAATTTGTCCCGCTCCGGAAATAGAAGCCGGATAACTCCGGTGGTGAAGGCTTCACCGAACACGCTGCGAAGACCGAGTCTTCCGAAGAACGAAGGGAGCCCCATCTCGTCCTGCAGCACCCGGCACACCTCTCGGATTCGCTCAACCCGATTTCGCACCTTGCGGATTCCGTCCTCGCCGCGGTAGTACGTGTCGTAATACCGTATCTCGCCGGCAGTGATATTCCATAGCTCGAATTCGTCCTCCACAATGGCGGTCCAGCCGCCGGATGTATGGACAAACCGGAATTTTCCCGATGCCTCATACTCCGCCTCGGTCCAACCGTTCGGCCACTGTGCGAACATCCGGCAGCCAGTAACGAGCAGGCTTCTTTCGCCCGTATCTACATGGAGCTCTCCGGAGATCGTGATGGCGGGGATGTAGGGTGAGGTGATTTCGGCGATGAGTTCACCGTCCCGGGAGTGGAGTACGGTGATGACCGCCGATCGCGAATCCCCCTCCCGGGGTAGCGTTCCCGTGAAGGTCTCCTCGGTCGTGGTGCACGAGACGATACTCGACAGTGTGACGACACTCACCAGGAGGAGCACGAGATTCGACGGGCGGCCGATGGTCGCGATCGGTTCGGCGGCATGGGACGCTCTCCTGTTGGTGATGCTGCTCATCTCGTTCCTCAATAGTTCAGGCTGAAGCCCAGGCTGGGGATGGGGAAACTGAAGGCAGCCGTCGCCGCCTGAGTGTCCTCGCCGCTCCAGCGGTTGGTGTTCACGTAATCGCTCTCCTGGATGCGGGACAGGAGAGGCGAGAGGAGATCCTCTACCGCGATGTAGAACTCCCACTCCAGTTTCGATTCCCGGATATAGTTGTGCACCGTGAGTTTCAGGTCAAGCGGAAGGGAGAAGCCGGTTCTGAGGGTGTCGCTGTAGTAGCTTGGACGAGAGTACATCTCGGCCACCGTGGTCTCCCCCTCCTCGTCCTCTATGAGCGCGGCGAACATCTCCTTCTCGCCATATTCCGATTTGGGTGTGCCGGTGGCGAAACTCATCTTCACCGTCAGGTTGAGCTTCGGGGTTGGCTTTACGTCCAGGAGCATGTTCAGGCTATGAAAGCGGTGGAAGGATGGATAGTACCACTCCTCCCGAACGCCGGATTCGGAGCCGTCCGACTGTGGATAGATGTACCGGGCGTAGACGAAGGTGTAACTCAGGAGGCCGTCGATGAAACGCGAGGTCTTCTTATCCAACATCAGATCGAACCCGGCGGCGTGGCCGTGGCCGTCGGTGTGGATGCGAGTGGTGTATTCTCCGGCGGACTCGTCGAACACGCTGTTCGTGTAGGTCATGTGGAAGATGTACTTGTAGTATCCTTCGATCCTGAATCGCAGGTCCAGCGGAAATAGCGCCTCCCAGCCGGTGACCGTCATGAATACCTTGGGTATCTCGAAGTAGCTCAGGTCCAGGCTTCGGGCGGTGCCGAAGGTGTCGGGGGTGCACTTGGAGAAGAGGCCTGCTCCCAGGGTGAAGGTATTCCCCTGGAATACGGGACCGCCGGTACCGGGGGTGAAGGTCATGGTGATCCGCGGTTGGGTGACGGGATAGGTGTTCAGGCTGTATTCGTCGGTATCCCAATAGTAGTTGTGATCGACCCGCAGGCCGAAATCCAGCGAAAACAACCCCGGGACCAGATCGGTCTCGAAGGTCATGTACACGAAGGAGGAGAGGAGCCGGTCGCTGGTGTCGGAGGCTTCGAACTCGATCTCGCGGTAGTAGGGGCTGCCGTCCTCATAGACCACGGTCCAGAATCGGCCGTCTCCGGCGTAGTCGGTCAGGTCGAGGTAGAAACCCGTTCCCGTCTCCATGAGTACCGCGTCGTTCAGGGTGATGTCGAAATCGAGCCTCGTCTGAAAGCCGTGCCGGTACGTGTATCCGGTGTAACCGGATTCCGTATCCACCGTGAATCCCTCCTCTCCGGGGGTGATCAGTGCGCCGTATTCATCGATGAAAGCTTCGGAGTACTCGAAGGCGCCGTACTCCCGGATCTTCGCGTCCGTCTCGGTCCTCCAATACTCGTATCCCGTCAGTAGCCGGATCAGGAGAATATCCGCCGGGAGGATATCGACACCGGTATTCACGAAGAAGTCGGAGTTGAGAAAATCGAAATCGAATCCGAAAATATGGGTTTCGGAGGCGTCTTCGGGATCTTCGCCGACCCCGACCGCATCGATGCCGGTCTGAATGTCCGCGAACCCGCTTCCCACGCCGTCGTTACCCCAGAATCCGTTCACGTACCATTCGAAACGGTCGTCCGGACGGAGGGTCGTCTTCCAGTAGAGGTCATAGATGTAGGGGGCCCTGGTGATTCCGGATATGGTGTCCAGCAGCGATTCGCTGTCGGCAATGGTGCCGATCAGTTCCACCAGCTTGAGCGCCAGGAAATAGTTGGTGAGTCTGCCGCCGACGAACACCCCGAATTGGTCCCTCGAACCGAAGGGCAGCTGCAGGAAAAGCTCGAGAGTCGAGGTCGACAGGACGGCCTTGGTCTTCAGCCCGTCGTCCGGAGTGACGGTAGTGATTTCGAGCAACCCGCTTGTGGCCTGCCCGAATGCCGGCGAGAAGATCCCGGCCGAGAATTTCACGGAGTCCACCATGTTTGGATTGAAGATCGAATAGATGCCGCCGAAGTGATAGGGATACTTCACGACGAAGCCGTCCTGAACGGCCGTCAAACCCTCGGGTGATCCGCCGCGTACCGAGAGGGATGCACCGAATACGCCACCGTAGCTGACGCCCGGCAAAATCTTCACGGCGTTCATGATGTCCTCGAATCCCCCCATCTTGGCGGCGGATTCGATCACCTGCTTCTCGATGACGGTGGAAACCCCTACCTCCTCGTCGGTCCGGCCGATGGCCTCGGCTTCGATCACCAGCTCCTGCCCCTCCAGGACCCCTTCCATCAGCATCTTGATATGCAACGGTTTCTCGAATTCTCTCACCAGGACCTTCCGATCCTCGTACCCAATCAACTCAGCCACGATGACGGCGCGCTCGAGTCCTTCGGGCAACGGGAGAATCGCCTGGCCCTGGCCGTCGGTATAGACCTCGGTACCGGTGGTGGTCTCCACTACTCGCACTCCTTCCAGCGCGAGGTCCAGGTCGCGGTCAATAACAATGACCATCAGCTCTTCCGGGGCGGCGGCGAGTAGGACTCCGAAGATGTAGAGTAGAAGTGTAGACACCCGTTTCATATCTGCTCGGATTATACGGGTAGGGAGCGGATTCGTACAGGTGACGGTACGTAACTTTTTGTTTAATCGACCTTGATACACACCCGCTCGAACACCTGGTTGCAGTAACCGCAGTCGAGGCACTCGCCGTTGCAGGTGGATGTGTGCCGCAGCCACTCCTCCGGGAAGCGGGTGTTGTCGATTATGTGGGGCGCGAAGCCGTGGGAGAACCCCGGTTCCATCAGGTCCATCAGGTTGCCGGTGAACTCTCCGGAGGCGTAGGCGTGGATCACCATGCGGGGATGGGTGTGCATGCGGGTTGCCAGCTTTATGAAGTCGAAAACGTCGGTGTATGCCGAAAGGTCCTCCGGCCGCACCCAGGTGGACTGCAGGAACGCCGGCCAGTTGGTCCTGTCGGCATACCGGTTCCAGCACACATGGGGTGTCCAGTCGGGGATGTTCTTCATCTCGTCGATCTCGGCGTCGTGGGCTACCGTGTTGTCGTGGAAGGTCTGTCCCGGGCAGAATCGAAGGCAGCCGGAGTTGGCCAGCATCCCGATCTTCAGCCCCCTCCCCTGTGACCAGTTCCGCACCTTGCGGGCGTAGTCGAGGTTCCGCTGGTAGTCCCGTTGCAGATAGAAGCTGTCGAAGAGGCCCGCGAGGTGGCGCATGGCCTCCGGACTGCCGATCCGCATATTCACCGAGGCGCGCACGTCGATATCGGGAAAGTCATTATGCACCACGTAGGCCACCGCCAGAGAGGTGGTGGTGACCGCATCGGGCATGCCGGCCACATCGGCGATATGGGCGATGACGGAGCGGACCTCGTTGGCCAGCGACAGGCTCAAGGCCCGTCCGCCGTAGCAGTTGGCGTTGAACAGCAGGTCCAGCTTGATGTCCATCTGCCGGAGGGCGCGCAGATCTTCCTCGAGCTCCTCTTGGGCTCCCCAGTCCACGAATCCTCGGCGTTTCCCCGCGGCGGCCCGCCCCGAAGAGGCGCCTACCCACGCGAAGTACACCTCACCCACGTAGTCGGCGTAATCACGCAGCACCTCCGGAAAGGGCTCTATCTGGTCGATGACCTGATAGCCCACCGCCAGCTTCTTCCGAAGATCACGTGGAACTGCGGGATTCATGTTCAATCCGCCTCTCCGGCAGTTACAGGCCGGTGCCTGGATCCTTCCGGATACTCAGGCTGAGCGGACCAGTCGACACTCCAGGGCTTGCGCCGCCGGAACTTCTCCTTGAATTTGTTCCGGAGGACACCGCGGTTCTCCAGGCTGATCATGCAGGCCCTGGTACAGCCCCGTGCGCCGCATACCGCCTGTCCGGTGTTGTACAGGTTCCGAGGTTTCTTGTAGAAGGGGGACCACCATCCGGGTTTGGCGTTCTTGCCTCGTATGCCTTCCATATAGAGGGGAGCGACCTCGCCGGGTTCCATGATATCGCCGCCTCGAAAGTAGATGTCGCAGCGCGTACAGTCGATCTCCGCCCATTCCACCTCGCGACCCGCGAGGGTCACCTTGACGGTCTTGGAATCGCTGATGGCGCCGGCCGGGCAGTCTCGGACGCAGGCCATGCACTTGTTACAGAGCTCCGGGCCGTCGTAGATCGGGTCGGGATCGAGCTCGATGTCGGTCAGGATGATGCCCACCCGGTTGCGAGGTCCGAACTCCGGGGTGAGGAACATCTTGCTGTAGCCGATCTCTCCCAGTCCAGAGAGGTAAGAGGCGATCCTGAGTTGGATCATGATGTCCGGGGCGGCCTTGCCCTCCGCAACGGGACGGCTGAAGTTGGTCTTCAGATACCCTTCGTTGTCGATGCCCCGCCAGTCGGACTGGTGGCCCATGGGGATGGCCTCGAAGCCGCGGTCCTCGATGAACCTGCAGAGGTTGATCACGGTCATCGGCATGTATAGATAGGTGATGCCTCCGTATCCCATGGCCGAATAGTTACTGAAGTAGGTTCCCTCTTCGATGCCCCGCATGCTGCCCCGCATGACTCGGAAGGCCATGGCGATGATAGACTTGCACTCCGGCATGATCTGCCTGGGGTCCATCTGGATCGGGGCGCCCTCCCAGCGTTCGATGTTCCCGATCCCTACCGAATCGGCACCCATTGCCAATGCCTGCTGCTTGATGATCCTGGTGGCTTGCGCACGTTCATCCAGGTCGTCTTGTCCCATCTCACGCTGCAATTTCTCTTGATCGATTCCCGACATACACTCTCCTCCGTTTCTTCGTTGTTTCTTTGTTGGCGTATCCACATATCGTGTGGTCTGCGCGGTGGTACTCAATTCATACGAGCCGGCCGTCGGACCGCACCCGTATCCTCCAGTGTCTCGTCCATGGACCCGATTTCGCCGGATCCGTCCAGCAACGATCGGACAATTACGTCAGGCCGTATGGCGCCTTCCGGGATGCTGATTCCGAGCGTCCCGGCCAGACCCGCGGTGTTGTTCCCGTTTGATCTCCCCACCGTCTTTCTCACTCCGGTCGTCCACACCGGTGCGGCCACCCGGAATATCTCCTTCTCCGCAAACGGTCGTTCCGCGAAACCGCGTCTTTTCACCTCGTCCAGGTACCCGCGAAGCCGCTCCTCGGTGTGCCACAACAGTGCGCCGTATTCGTGAAAGGGATATCTATGGCGCAGGGCGGAGAGCTGCGCATCAGAGCCGAACGCCTGCAGGACGAGTCCCGAGGCGTTGGCATACAGGTTGAACGTCCGTTCCCTGTTCTGTTGCAGGGTGCCGGGTTGATCCGGGCACATCCGCAGTGCGACCACGATGTCGCCACCCTCGGCGACTGCAAAGGTGACGGTGGCCTCCGGCAGGTTGCCGGCGAGGCGCCGTACCGCGCTCTTTGCCCTCTGCATCAGCCTGCTCTCACCCTTGCGCCTGACGAGTTCGTCGATGGCCGATCCCGGGATATACCGTCCACCTTCTGTCTTGGCCAGAAAGCCCCGGGCGGTGAGGGTTCGCACGAGGTTATGGGCGGTGGAAGCCTTGAGCCCCTGCTGTTCGCAGATGTCTGCGAGTCTGACGCCGCCGCCGGATTCCCCGGCCAGCACCAGGATGTCGAGGCCCTTCAGGAGTGATTGTACTAAGTCGCTTCCTGCCATGTTGTTCCTTGTCGAAATATTCGTGACAGTCAGGTATTCATCAATGATGAAAATAAATTCAGTATTGATATATAAGTATAGAACCGGTCTCCAAATCTGTCAAGTAATTGTTCTTTTCCTTGCTTGGTGTGATATAGTGTGCGCATGGCAATCGATGAAGTCGAACTACACAGAATGCGCAAGTATCTTCGTGATAAAGCAGACCGCCGTTCTCGTCTGCTCGATAGACGTCTATCGGAAGCGCGTGGTGATTTCGACCGAATCGCACGACACATTGCCGAAACCTATGCACCGAAACGTATCCTTCAATGGGGATCACTCATCGACGATTCCCATTTTCGCGAATATTCGGACATCGACATCGCAGTGGAGGGAGTCACGTCGGCAGAAGAGTTTTTTTCGATTCTCCGTGATATCGAAGGGATGACCGATTTCCCGGTAGATTTAGTGCAGATGGAGACGATCCATCCTGCCTTTGCAGAATCGATCCGGGAGCGCGGAAGGGTTGTCTATGAGCGATAACATGACCATTCTCAAGGCGGAGTTGAGACGGGTGACCGCCGTAACTGATGATATTCAATCACGCCTCGATACGTTCCATTCGCGGGAGTTCAAGGAATGGGGCCGCACCCAGGTGAATGCGGTTTTCATTGCACAGGTACTCGACAACTATTACACTGCGCTCGAAACGTTGTTTTTCAGGATATCAGAGTTTTTCGAGAACAGCCTACGTTCTGAGCGATGGCACAAAGATCTCTTAGATAAGATGATGCTGCATATTCCCGGCATACGTGAACGCGTCATCTCTGAACAAACCGGGAGTCTACTGAAAGAGTTGCTACGATTTCGGCACTTCAAACGGTATTATTTCGAGTTGGACTTCGACTGGAAGAAGCTGGATTATCTCCTGGATGTGTACGAACGAGTGCGCCCCAAGGTTCTGACGGATCTACAAGATTTCCAATGTTTCCTAAACAGTCTCCAAGAATAGACAGTTGCATGCCCCTACCCAGGGTCTTTCAAGCTCATCCAAAGGAGTCCTACACCCGCACGAACACCGGGCCCGCCTTCCGAGTCGGCGAAGGCCCATCAGAGGATCGCCGCCTTCTCGAGGATCCGTTCCAACCCGTCGACCTGCGCCTCGGGCAGAGGGGCCAGCGGAGTCCGTGGAAAGCCGCCCCGATATCCAACCAGGTCCATGGCTCGCTTCAATCCGGGGATGCCGTAGGTCTTGGTGACGGCGATGTTGGCCGGCAGGGCGCGAAACTGGAGTTCCCGGGCGTTGACCACGTCACCGCCGGATGCAGCTCGATACAATCGGACACATAGCTCCGGGGCGATGTTTCCGAGGGCGGTGACCGCCCCGACGGCTCCCAGGGCACAGGCCGCGAAGAGCACGTTGGCGGTGCCGGTGAGTACGCGGAAACCTGCCGCCGCTCCTGCGAGGATTACCGAGAGCTGAGGGACGTCACCGCTGGAGTCCTTGATTCCCGCGATATTCGGGTGACTCGAGAGTCGGATGACCACCTCCGGAGGAATGTTCACGCCGGTGAACTTGGGAACGTTATAGATCAGGATCGGGATCGGCGCGGCGTCCGCGACGGCCGTATAGTGACGGACTATCGCCTCCGGTGTGAGAGTATAAAAGGAAGGGTTGATCACCAGCGCGGCGTCGGCTCCGGCGTCGGCACAGGCCTTTGTGAACTCCGCCGAAGCGACGGTCGACTGCAGTCCCGAGCCGGCGATGACCGTTTTACCTCCGGCTCCCTTTACCACCGTACCGAGTACCCTGAGCTTCTCGTCGGTGTCCATGTGTACGCTCTCGCCGTTGGACCCGAAGACCACGTAGCCTGCCAGACCGGTTTCTGCCCAGCGATCCAGATTGTGCTCCATGGCCACCTCGTCGTACCGACCCTCCTCGTCGAAGGGGGTGATGATCGGCGGGTAAATGCCTGCGATCTCGATGCTCATCTCTCTGCTCCTCGTGTATGGTTTCGGCGGTCTTGTATGTCTGTGCAAAATATCAGCGTGGGTATATCAGCCTTTTATGAGTGCCGACGGCAACTCCTGGTCCGGGCGCCACTGAAACACCCTGTTATCGAAGATCCCCTGTCTATGTATGACACGCCTACGAATCGCCTCGGCCTCGTGTAGACAGCGATCCACCAGTTCCTCCGGGTATTCCATCACACCCGTATGATGCTCGAACTCGTCCTCGTCGTCCAGGATCACCCGTTCCTCCCCGGCTCTCCTGATGATATCGAGGTCCATGTCTACCGCGGTGACCCTGGACTCGTTCCACGTCGCCGGGGTGGCGATGTTGACGTAGTGCATGTGGGGCGTCCAGTCCCGGTTCCACATGATGACGATGTTATGATAGCGGGTGGCGAAGAAGATGTTGAGCATGTGGTTGTCGGCGGTGAAGGATCCCCGATAGCTGTGGATCTCCTCGTCGGCACCCCGATAGACAGCCAGCGTATCGCTGTCTTCGTATACCGTTTGTGTCATGAATCGATAGTGGAGGCTGCCGTCGTACTTGGTCGTATTCAATAGCATGGTGGGTACTATACATGGAAATGTCATTGCATGGAAGAACCTGATTGTTTGACATGAGACCTGCCGGGTCCTATGATTAGGTGTACGATGAACGTGCAGCGAAATACGCATTCGAGGGAGTCATGGACGGAATGAGAAAGAAACTACTCCTTGTGGAAGATGAAGCGCTCATCGCCATGAGCGAAAGGCGGGAATTAGAGAAGATCGGCTATTCCGTCCAGCATGTAATGAACGGCGAAAAGGCCGTGAAATCCGCCCTGGATCCTGAGTCCCGGTATGATCTCATCCTCATGGACATCAACCTCGGTCGCGGCATCGACGGAACGCAGGCAGCTGAACAGATATTGAGCAAGAGGGACATTCCGGTAGTCTTTTTATCTTCCCATACCGACCCTGCTGTTGTGGAAAAGACCGAGAAAATAACGTCGTACGGGTATGTGGTGAAAAACTCAGGGATTACCGTTCTTGATGCCTCGATAAAGATGGCGTTTAAGCTCCATGACGCATATATCAGATATAACAAGAGAAATCAGGAGCTGTACGCGATCGCGGAAGCGCTGGAGCAGGCAAACGAGGAACTGACCTACACGGAAGAGGAGCTTCGAAAAAGAGAAACCTCCCTTTTAGAAAGCGATAACCGCTTCAGGTCGGTGCTTCAGCTTGTGCCTGATATGATATCGATTCATGACCCCGACATGAATATCCTCTACAGTAACTGGAGAAGTTTTGCCGAGGTACCGGAGAGCAAACGCCTGATTCATACTAAATGCTATACCACCTATCGTAACCTGGATGATATCTGTCCCGACTGTCTGGCAAGAACTGTTCTTATAACAGGGAAGCCGTTAAGAAAAGAGGTGGAACTTCCCGAGGGCATGTGGGTGGATGTCCGCGCTATTCCTGTTTTGGATGAGAACAACAATGTAACCATGTTTGTGGAATGGGTACGCGACATAACGGAACTATATCGAAAGCCTGGTTGATTCACTCGCGGCTGTTTTTTCTGTAAACCAAGGTGTAAGCATCGAGAAAGAGATTGCTGATTTTCCCCTTCGTTCTGAAAAAGTCGTTTCTGTCGGCATCATCATAAATGAACTGATAACGAACGTTTTTAAATATGCCTTCACAGACAGGGACGGGGGGCGTATTTCTATTACACTCGACAAGGTTGAAGAGAAGGCAACGCTTACCATTCGGGACAACGGTGTCGGCATCGATAAAAGGGCCGATGGAAACAAATTGCCGGGCTTGGGTCTTACCATCGTCAACATGCTTGCCGAACAACTTGAAGGTACGTATACGATTACAACTGATAACGGCACGAAGAGTGTATTGGAGTTTGAAATATAGCTGCCGATAGAAGTTCAGACGGCCTCCGGGTGGATTGGACGATCAAGAGCTGCTTTATCAAAAATTCGCACAGTAGATCAGATGCGATTGTGGTATACTCAATGCCATGAGAACCGTTTTCTGTATAACTCTGCTCCTCGGAGCAGTAACAGTGTGCGCAGCCGAATCCCTTTTCGACATGCGGTCTGTCTCACAACCGTATCCGCTCGAGTTCGATCTCTATGCAGAATCTGGTGACGATCCTCGAGTCGTGTGGACGGTCCGCTGGGAGCGGGAGGGTGAGAACTACGTCGTCTACAACGACTCCGAGGATCTCGACTCGATGCTCGTGCTCACTCCCGACGGCACTCCCGTCAAGAACGTGCAGTGGGATGGTTCCGGAGAGATCACGACCGAGGCGGAATACACCGAGGAGCGGGTCCGGCTCCGGTTTCGAGACGACGACGGCGGAATGGAGGATAAGACCGTCCGACTCCGGAAGATCGTCTACGACATGGGCAGTCTTTTCTACATCGTCGGGGGCCTGGACTTTTCCAGTCCGGTGGGAACCGAGTGGGAGTTCGAGGTATTCTGGTCTGTGCGACGTGACACGGTAGGCATGAAGGCTGCCTATATCTCGGACGAATCGATCACCTTGCCGGCCGGCAGATTCGACTGTCACAGAGTCGAGTTGGGATTGGATGGACTGTTGGGCATGATCTTCGATTTCCGGATGAACGTCTGGATCGACAGGACCACGAAGCGCTTCGTGAAATACAGCCAGGAGTTCAACGACCAGGAAACGGTCATCGCTCTCAATACGTGGGAGAATTAAACGTAGTCGGTATTTCGATACTGAATGATTCTGTGAATCCGTCTAGGCAACGAAACAGATTATCGAAAGAGTGGTACGGCCCATTCTACTACGAAAGAGGCATCCGATCGGGCTCTGACAGCATCTTCTTCGGAGTACTCTTCGGTGGGGATCAGATCGACATCTCCATAGAATGAAAATTCTCGCTCTTTCCGAAGCCATTTAGAGATAACTGCGATTTTCTTGAGGTGTGGCGTACGGTCAACTGGTAATTTATCCGCATGTTCTATCAGTAGTGGACCCACATCGTGGAGTTTTGGAGGCTCGATCCCCCGTTTTCGTAGTACCCCTTTCAGCACTAATTCAACAATTTCCTGTGCTTCTCTCACGACGTCCGAATAGTCTTCTTCGTCGAAGAATAGATCAAGGGCTTTCAAGCGGATGACGGCCTTCTTATAGTAACTGGTTCCGAGAAGATCGCCGGTCATAATGATATCACTTCTCCAGGAGCCGCGTCGGGTTTGATGTCCCAATACCATCCGCCGCGCCAGCGTATCTTCTTCGCGCCATAGTCCTTCAACCGTTGTGCATATCTATCTAGAAATTGTGAGAAGTAATTCTCTCTGTCATAGAGAATTATCGCATCATCGACCATATCGAGGTAGAGGAATCCTCCGATCCGTACCTCTGCAGGTGTCCGAATTACAGGTGAAAGCGACACCGACCATCCTTTCTCGTGTGCTGTCCGTATTAGATGCAATAGACGATTCTCTACCGTCTCGAACTCTTGAATGCGGCGCATCCTCCCATTGGGTAAATTCTCTACAACGAGCAGTAAATCGATATCCGACGTGTACGTATGCGTACCTCTTCCTACGGAGCCGAACACTGCGACTGAAACCAGTCTGTCTCCGTATACCTGAGTGCACTCATTTGTCAGAGAATCTAATATCTGTTTCGACAGCTCACGCAACATCGTTATCTCACAGTATATCCATCATACCACGGATTCGGCTACTGGGCATCCTACCCTTGTATGATTCCGAATTTTCTCACCTGTTCGTCACCACGGTCAGCTCTTGGTTCCTGTTCTTGCCGATCTTCCGCTGCTTACACGATCTCCCAAATCGCCCGGACCACCGGCGAGGCTAAGCGGCGTTCGTGGACGCAGAGACCGACCGTATAGGGCTCCATCACCGGTTCGGTCTCGATGATCCGGACCTCTTTGCGGAAGAGGCTGTTCTCGATTACCAGACGAGGAACCACTCCCACTCCACAACCGAGACGAACCATCGACAGTATCGCCTCGTGACCGGCGACCTCCGCATAGATGTTCGGCCGAAGACCCTTCTCGCGGAACCACGCCTCGGCGCGCCTGCGGGAGAGGGCCTGTTCTGCCAGTATCATAGGGATCGAGGCCCAATCGATTCCGCCGTTGGTGATCCTCGCGGTGACCTCACATTGTACCACCGGTCCGATGAAGACTAACGGAGTCGATGTCACCATCTTGAATCGCAGCTTCCTGGGCAGGTGATCCGGCCTGGCCGCCACGGTGATATCGGCGCTGCCGTCCTGTACCTTCTCGATGGCGTTGGCCGCGTCGCCGGTCTCGAGGCGGATGTGCACCTTCGGGTACTTCGTGCGGAAGCGTGAAAACAGGTCGGAGAGGACGCCGTATGCCGCGGTTACCGAGCCGAATAATAGGATCTCTCCTCGTAGGTCCCGGTTCTCGACCACGAGGGAATCCTGCAGGTGCTCCCAGTTATCCACCGTCTCCTGTGCGAAACTCCGAAAACGACGACCCACATCACTCAGTTCCACCGAGCGGTTGTCACGGATGAACAGAGGATGTCCTACCTCCTCCTCAAGCCGTTGTATGGCCCGGCTCAACGCGGAGGGGCTGATGAAACACGCCTGGCTGGTCTTGCCGAAGTGCAGGGTCCCCGACAGGTGGAGAAACAGCCGTAACTCGTGTAGATCCATTGAAAGCTCCGAATAGTATTGCGTAATCCGCAATACTGTATCGAAAAAATAACACTTTATTCAATACGCAAAATGTGCCATAGTATCGTCACATCAACCAAGGAGACAATTATGGCAAAGATCGATTTCGGCGGAACAGTCGAAGAGGTCGTGACCAGAGACGAGTTCACCCTCGAGAAGGCTCACGAAGTATTGAAAGACGAGACCATCGCGGTCATCGGATACGGCGTACAGGGACCGGCCCAGGCGCTGAACATGCGGGACAACGGATTCAAGGTCATCATCGGACAGTCCTCCAGGTTCAAGCGGGAGTGGGACAAGGCCGTGAGTGACGGCTGGGTTCCGGGAGAAACCCTCTTCGAGATCGAAGAGGCTGCCAAGCAGGCTACCATCATCCAGTACCTGATTTCGGACGCCGGCCAGAAGATTGTGTGGCCCATGCTCAAACCCTGTTTGAAGGAGGGAGCCGCCCTCTACTTCAGTCATGGGTTCTCTATCGTCTACAAGGAGCAGACCGGCGTGATCCCGCCGGAGAACATCGATGTGATCCTGGTGGCACCCAAAGGTTCCGGCGCCAGCGTGCGGACTAACTTCCTCGACGGCAGCGGTATCAACTCAAGCTACGGCGTGTTCCAGGACTTCACCGGGCGCGCAAAGGAACGGACCCTGGCCGTCGGTATCGCCATCGGATCCGGGTATCTGTTTCCCACTACCTTCGAGCACGAAGTCCTCTCGGACCTCACCGGCGAGCGCGGCATCCTCATGGGCGCCCTGGCCGGCGTCATGGAGGCCCAGTACGACGTGCTCCGGGAGAACGGCCACAGCCCCTCGGAGGCATTCAACGAGACCGTTGAGGAACTCACCCAGAGCCTGATCCGTCTCGTCGGCGAGAACGGCATGGACTGGATGTACGCCAACTGCTCCACCACCGCCCAGCGTGGAGCCCTGGACTGGAAGCCCCGCTTCAAGGAAGCCACCCTGCCGGTGTTCAAGAAGCTGTACCAGTCGGTGAAGGACGGCACCGAGACCGAGATCGTCCTCAGGGTCAACAGCGCTCCCGACTATCAGGAGAAGCTGGACGAGGAGCTGAAGGAGATCCGGGAATCGGAGATGTGGAAGGCCGGCACCGCCGTACGCTCGCTGCGTCCCGAGAACTGGAAGAAATAGTAGAGGGATATTGATATGGCATTCCCCTTGAGAAGCGACACCACCACTACCGGTCGACGGATGGCCGGTGCCCGTAGTCTCTGGCGGGCCAACGGCATGAAGGAGGAGCAGTTCGGCAAGCCGATCATCGGCATCGCCAACTCCTTCACCCAGCTGGTCCCCGGACACGTGCATCTGCACGACATAGGGCAGAAGGTGAAACAGATCATCGAGAGTAACGGCTGCTTCGCGGCCGAGTTCAACACCATCGCGATAGACGACGGCATCGCCATGGGTCACACCGGCATGCTCTACTCGCTGCCGTCTCGTGAGCTCATCGCCGACAGCGTCGAGTACATGGCCAACGCCCACACGGTGGACGCCCTGGTCTGTATCAGCAACTGCGACAAGATAACCCCGGGCATGCTCATGGCCGCCATGCGGCTGAACATCCCCACAATCTTCGTCTCCGGCGGCCCCATGGAGGCCGGTGAGGTGGGGGAGAACAAGTATGACCTGGTGGACGCCATGGTGTTGGCCGCCGACAAGAGCGTCTCCGACGAAGATCTGGCCGCCATCGAGCGGAGTGCCTGTCCCACCTGCGGATCCTGTTCGGGCATGTTCACGGCCAACTCGATGAACTGTCTGAATGAGGCCATCGGCATGGCCCTGCCCGGGAACGGCACCCTCCTGGCGACCCACTCCCTACGGATAGGACTCTTCGAACGTGCGGCGGAGCGTATCCTGGAGTTGGCCGATGCCTATTACCGGGATGGAGACGAGTCGGTGCTGCCCCGGGCGATCGCGACCCGTGCGGCCTTCATGAACGCCATGTCCCTGGACATCGCCATGGGCGGTTCGACCAACACGGTGCTGCACCTCCTGGCCGTTGCCCAGGAGGCAGGCGTGGACTTCACCATGCAGGACATCGACGATCTCTCACGGAAGATCCCCTGCCTCTGCAAGGTCGCCCCGAGTTCCCGCTACCACGTAGAGGACGTGAACCGCGCCGGCGGCATCCTCTCCATCATGGGAGAGCTGGACCGAGGCGGGCTCATAGACACGAGTGTGAAACGGGCCGACGGATTCACCCTGGCCGAGGCGCTGGACCGGCACGACATCGTGCGCAAGTCCGCGGCGGACGAAGCCGCGACACGGTCCAAGGCCGCCCCGGGGGGCACCACAAACCTGGTACTCGGTTCCCAGTCGGCGTCCTATGACGAGATGGACACCGACCGCGCGGCCGGCTGCATTCGGGATATGGAGCACGCTTACTCGCCGGACGGCGGCCTGGCCGTGCTCTTCGGTAACCTGGCCGAGGCGGGGTGCATCGTCAAGACGGCTGGGGTGGACGAGTCGGTGCTGACCTTCTCCGGAACGGCCCGGGTCTTCGAGTCGCAGGAGGACTCCTGCGAAGGCATCCTGGACGGCACGGTGAAATCGGGCGACGTGATCATCATCCGGTACGAGGGACCGAAGGGCGGACCCGGCATGCAGGAGATGCTCTACCCGACTTCGTACCTGAAGTCGATGAAGCTGGACAAGTCCTGCGCGCTGGTCACCGACGGACGGTTCTCCGGGGGAACCTCGGGCCTCTGCATCGGCCACGTGAGTCCCGAATCCGCCGCAGGCGGTCTCATGGCGCTGCTGCGGGACGGCGACCCCATCGACATCGACATCCCGAATCGTACTATTCAGGTTAGACTGTCGGAAGGGGAGATCGATGCCCGCAGGAAGGCCGAGGAGGGGAGGGGCGCCGCCGCCTATACCCCTGCCGGTCGAAACCGTAAGGTTTCCAAGGCCCTCGAGGCCTACGCCCTCCTGGCAGCCTCGGCCGACAAGGGTGCCGTGCGGGTGCTGCCGGAGTAGCCTTGAGCGGAAACGAAACAGGCGGGACTCCTCTCTTCGAGCTGCGGGCCGTTACCCTACGGATCCGTGCCCGCACCCTCATACAGGGCTCCATCGAGGAGATCATCGCCACCGGAAGCACGAAGACCCTCATCTACGTGACCCATCACGCCGACAAGATCCCCCAGGGAATCACCCACACCCTGCGGTTGTAATCGTCGTTTAGCCGAATCGGCCGGAGATGTAATCTTCCGTTTGCTTTTTTTTCGGTTTGAAGAACATATCCTGGGTCGAACCGGTCTCGACGATGACGCCTTCATAGAAGAAGGAGGTGTAGTCGGAGATGCGGCTCGCCTGATGCATGTTGTGGGTCACGATTACGATGGTATATTGTTTCTTCAACAGGAAGATCAGGTCCTCGATCTTGGATGTCGAGATCGGGTCCAGCGCGGAGGTCGGTTCGTCCATCAGGATCACCTTCGGTTCCACCGCCAGCACCCGGGCGATACAGAGCCGCTGCTGCTGGCCGCCTGAGATTCCGAGGGCAGGCTTGTTGAGTCGGTCCTTGATCTCGTCCCACAGCGCGGCGTCCCGGAGACTCTTCTCGACGATCTCATCCAGGGCAGCCCGGTCCTTTATGCCGTGCGCCCTCGGGCCATAGGCGACGTTCTCGTATACCGAGAGAGGAAAGGGATTCGGTTTCTGGAACACCATGCCGACCTGCTTGCGAAGGGCGATGACGTCCCAGTCCCGGTAGATATCTTTCCCGTCGTAGATCAACTCGCCGGTAATGGTGACATCGTCGATCAGGTCGTTCATTCGATTCAGGGTGCGTATATAGGTCGATTTTCCGCAGCCGGAAGGACCGATGAGTGCGTGGACCTTGTTCCGTTCGACATCCATCTCCACCTTCTCCAAGGCTTGGAAATCTCCGTAAAAGAGGTCCAGGTTCCGTACGATCATGCTGTAGTCGTTTCTGTTGTTCGGATTATCTTGTGTGCTCATTGTTATCTCCCAGCCATTCTATTCATTTTGCCCACGAGTTGCGTAGTGGCGAAGTTGACGAGAAGGATGATTATGACGAGTACCGCAGCGGTCGCGAAGGCCCGCTCGAAGGAGATCGCCTCGGAGAAGAGAAGGTACAGATGCAGCGAGAGGACTCTCGCCGAAGATGACGCGCTTCGGACCAGCTGATAACTGGATCCAAGGGTGTAGAGCAGCACCGCGGTCTCTCCGATGGTTCTTCCGACGGCCAGGATGATGCCTGTCAGGATACCCGGACTCGCCGCCGGAATCACGACCTTGATGATCGTCTGCAGTTTCGTAACTCCCAGCGCCAGGGAACCCTCACGGAACGACATGGGTACGGCCTTCAGGGCTTCCTCGGTGGTCCGGATGATCGTCGGCAGGATCATCAGGGTGACGGCGAGGGTACTCGAGATGAACCCGATGCCGAAGCCCAGGATATTGACGAAGAATATGTACCCGAACAGCCCGAAGACGATCGAGGGTATCGCCGCCAGCGTCTCGGTACCCATCCGCAGGATCTTGATGAGCTTACCCTGTCTGGCGTACTCCACCAGGAATACGGCCGCGGCGATGCCGATGGGGGTCGAGAAGATGAGGGTGAATAGGATCAGGAAGAAGGTGTTGATGATGATGTATGAAATACCGCCCCACTTGCCGGAACGGGCGGGAGCCTCGACGAGAAACCGGAAGGTGAGATTGAGTCCCGTCTCCTGCCGCTCCACCTTCAGTACCGGTAGATCGTTGATGACGCCGCA
The DNA here is from genome assembly GCA_964485495.1 of uncultured Spirochaetales bacterium. Lineage (GTDB taxonomy): Bacteria > Spirochaetota > Spirochaetia > CAZAKE01 > CAZAKE01 > CAZAKE01. Next base: position 6,333 of record CAZAKE010000014.1, on the reverse strand, counting down.
GGTATAATCCGCGATTCCCACCGCACCGGGAGTTTCCTGGAGGACAGCGAGGAGCTCCTCCTTGCTTCCCGTCCGGATGCCGTGGGCTGCAATAGTGCCGGGTTCCGTTACCACAGGATCGGAATACAATCCTTCACCCGCTTCATTTTGGAGGTATACCGGAATGACCGGAAGATCGATTCCGCCGATGGTCTTCCAATTGGTGATGGTGCCTTCGAAGATTCCGGCGAGCATCTCCGCGTCGACGTACAGGAGCCGGTTGTTGTTCCGAACCTCTGTCACCTCCGGATTCACGATGACCGAGTAGCGCCTTGTCTCGATGAGTCCGACCTTCTTGAGCCGGTCGATGTATGAAGCCGGAATATAGCCCAACCCGCCGGGGGTCTCCGCCACGGTTCGTATCATCTCCTCCGGCGTCTGCACGACCTCGGTGTACTTGCTCATCTCCGGTTCCGGGGCTCCTTCCAGGATATACGCGTTGGTCTTCACCGCAAAATCACCGTATGACGGATCCAGGATATAGGGGTACACCTTGATGTCTTGCTGTGTGTAGAATCCCCAGTTCTCCCGTCTCGGTTTCGTGTAGATGGTACGCAGGTCGGCGATCGTCAGTTCGTCGGTGTCTACCCGTTTGTGCCGGATGAACACCGCCTCTTCTACGCCCTGCTCTAAGAAAAGGGAGTTTTCCGCGGTGTCGATCACCTCATACCGTGGCCGTGTGTCGTAGTAGAACCCCTTATAGAAGATATATCCGACGATCCACACGGCGATCACGATGGTGAGTCCTGCGAAGAAATAGATGGCTCCCTTCGCGATAGACTCCTGAAGTTTCGCGTTTCGTATGGCCCTGTTCGCCTGTTGTTCAGTTTGCATGGTATCCTCTTCCGGAATTCTATTTCTCGTAGGTCGCTCGTTTCAGGAGTATCTGTACGACGATATTCAAGATCAGGATGAATACGAAGAGGACGATGCCGGTGGTAAACAGACTCGTCCAATGGTCTCCCGAGGCGTACTTCATGTCCGTGGCGATATTCATCGTAAGGGTCCGGGTCAATGAGAGAAGTCCTGTCGGCATCAGGATCGAGTTTCCGGCCACCATCAGCACCGCCATCGTCTCTCCGATAGCCCGTCCCATCCCGAGGATGACGCCGGCTACGATGCCGGATTTTGCCGTCGGAACCAGAATATGTACGATGGTGTGCCAATGGGTCGTGCCGAGGGCCAACGATCCCTCCTTCAGGTCGTGGGGGACCGCCCTCAGCGAGACCTCGGTGATGTTGATGATTGTCGGCAGGACCATGATGGAGAGGACGATCGACGCGGTGAGGACTCCGAGGCCGGTGGGGCTGTCGAATAACCTGCGGATGATGGGGGCGATGGCGATATACCCGAAGAGCCCGTAGATGACGGAGGGGATCCCCGCCAGGAGCTCGACGACGCTCCTGATTATCCGGGCGAAGCGTCCCTTGGCCATCTCGGCCATGAAGATGCCGACCATCAAGCCAATCGGGACCGCAAATATCAGCGCCGAGATGGTGACCCACAGGGAACCGGCGATGAACGGGAGGATCCCGAACTTCGGCGGATCCGCCGTCGGCTTCCACTCGGAACCGAACAGAAATTCGAAGATACCTACCTTCCGAAAGAGGGGGGCACCCTCGGAAAAGATGAAGATGGTGATGAAGATGACACTCAACACCGAGATGAAGGCCGCCACCATGAGGATACGTTCCACCACGACTTCCGTCGGTTTCTTCTTCGTCTTTGCCGAGGCGATATGTACCAGATTCTCGGTGGAAGGCGATGCTTCCGCTTTTTCCGCGTTCAATTCCGCCATGATATGCCTACTCGTCAATTCTGATGTGTTCTATGGTATGCAGTGTATCCGTGTCAGGCTGTGTATACACCATAATCGGCTTCAAGAAAAAGGCCCCGCACCTACTCGAGATGCAGGGCCATGTGTTCTCCGGCAGGCAGCCTCGAATCATATGATCCGAGGCCGGCCGTGAGCAGTAAAGCTCCGATGCCGTTACTTGAGGGGGATGAAGCCCTCTTCCGCGGCGATGGCCTGGCCCTCGTCGCCGAGCAGGAAGTCTACGAACGCCTTCTCGAGAGACCCATCTTTCAACTCACCGGTGTAGATGATGTTGAGATAGCGGGAGATCTTGTAGGATTCGTTCTTCACGTTGTCTTCGACGGGCTCGACGCCGTCTACGGAGATCGGTTTGATTCCGGGATCCCTGTCGATATAGCCGAATCCGCAGTAGCCGATGGAGTTGGGGGTGCTGCCGACCTTGGAGACCATGTCGCCGTTGGAGGTGACGATGGCGGCGCCGTCGGTGAAGCTCGCATCAACGCCCTTCACGGTCATCTTGAAGCAGTCCCGGGTTCCGGAAGCCTCGTCACGGTTGAACACGGCGATTTCCGCGTCCGGTCCGCCGACCTCTTTCCAGTTGGTGATCTGACCGGCGAAGATCTGTCCGACCTGCTCGAAGGTCAGGTTAGATACGGTGATGGTCTCCTGGTTGGCGATGACCGCGACCCCGTCCAGGGCGACGTGTACCGACTTGGCTCCCTCATCGATCTCCGCGGGTTTCAGTTCGCGAGACGCTCCGCCGAGTGCATAGGTACCGGAGAGGGCACCCTTGACGCCGACGCTCGAGCCCTGGCTGTCGTAGGAGATGTTCAGTCCGTCATACTTCTCCATGAACACGTCGATAGCCACAAGCGCCACCGGTTCAACGGTGGTGGATCCGCCGAAGGCGTAATCCCCGGAGAACTCCCCTTCGCCCTGTCCGCCGGCGAACGCGACCGCGGTCACGGCCAGCAGAGCACACAAAATTGCCAATCTCTTCATTCGATTCCTCCTAGTCTGGAATTATGGATTATGAATTCTGTTAGGCAATCTACGGGTGTTTTGTAAGAGTATCATGTAATGAATGTTAGCATTGTGTTAAATGATGGTATCCGAGGCGAGGGGGGACTCCGTAGCGGGTTTACTAGAGCGCGAGACGGCGAGAGATCAGGGCAGTACCCGCTCGATCGACTTCCGTAATAGGATGGCGATCAAAATTGTGATCAACGCGCCGATCAGGTCGGCCAGGAAGTCGTACCAGTCGGAGTTGCGGCCGGTGTACTGCTGGGTGTATTCGATCAATCCGCCGTACACCACCGAAAACCCGAAGATCATGAGGATCTTCCAGCCGTAGCGTATGCGGTCGCCCCGAAAGGTGCCGTACAGGAGAAACGAGAGGACGCTGAAAACCGCAGCGTGAATCAGCTTGTCGGAGAACCTCGATGTGTCGGGGAGCTCCGTCGCCGGCATCAGCATCAGAATGAGGACGGCGGTGGCCGCGAGTAAGAATGTTATTCCGAATCCTATGCGAATCATGCGGTGTGTCAGCCTCGTCGCTAAACTGTATCACGACTCGCCGTCGATTGGCTACGGTTCTTACCCGCGACAGTAATCTCGTTTACAAGGTACGTCGCAAGATTTACCTTGCGGTTGGCAATACCCAGTTTCTTCCTGATATGCTCCCGATGCTTGTTCACCGTAGACACGGCCAGGTTTCGAAGCTGTGCGATCTCCTTGGTGGAGTGTCCGCTCTTGATCATATTGCAGATCTGGATCTCCGTGAGGGTGAGTTCGGAGAATTGACGGGACAGTATCTCGGTCAGGGGATCTGCAATCTCCATGAGGTTGTTCCGGAGGAGGGTGAGGTAGGCGAGTTGATGATCGTTCGAGTCCTCCATCAGGGTATCGAGAATCGGCAGTACTACCTTGTTGATGTTGGATTGGATCAGTGCCGCCGTCTCTTTCTTTTCTTCGTTCACACGCTCCAAGACCTCCTTCAAGGTGATATTCATGTTGTTGAGTGCCGCCCGTTCCACCTCTAGCTGGTTGGTATTCTCGATTCGTTCGATGATGCGCGAGAGCCGTTCGGCGATCATCGCAAGAAGGCGGCGTTCTTCTTCGAGGAAGATCTCCTTCTCGAGGTCCGCGGGGTTTTCCATATAGCCGACTTCGATGAAGCCGACGGGATTGTCCGATATGAGAAGATCGCATTTCAGGCACCGTCCGGATTCGCCAATGGTATCCGTGGCGTATCGCCGTCCTCTGACCTCGAGTTGCGCATAGGCTTTCTCCGGTCGCCTGAGTGACTCGGGCAAAAACTCTACCAATCCCGTGATGATAGCCTTGAGGTCGTTTCCCCGCTGTTCTACCAGTTCGGATAGCTTGTAGAGACAGGCGAGTTCCTTGTCGCGCTCCCGAATCCGGTTAATCTCATCGTCTTCTTCCATTCACATTGCCTTCTGAAGGAGGATATTCCGCCGGCACCGTCCTCTAATAGGGTATCATTTCTTGATTACCCGCTCTGTATTCATTATACTACAGGATAGTGTACAAATTAATCCATAGCGAGTATTTTAGCCCGAAAGGCAAAAATGGTTAAAAGGTCGAGAATGAAGCGTTTTCTATTTTCCTTGGTAGTTTTGTCGTTACTCCTTTTCCCGGCACGACTCACGGCCGAAGCGGTATTCCGGATCAGCACCTCTTACAATAACCTGTTGTCGAATCCGGAACAGACGGGGATGCTGGACAGGCTCATGATCGAGGTGTTCCGGCGTCTCGACATTCCCATGGAGATCGTATTTATCCCAACCGAACGCTCGCTGGTAGATGTAAATGCCGGGCTGCTGGACGGTGAGATCAACCGCATCGAAGGCATGGAGGCGAACTATACGAACCTCGTCCGGGTCCCCGAACCGAACATGACCATGCACTTCGTCGCCTTTTCGAGGCGTGATTATCGGATAGCCGGTTGGGACAGCATCCGGGATCGCTACATCGGCCTCGTGAGTGGTTGGAAGATACTCGAGTCGAATACCGACGGATTTCCCCATGTCGTGCGGACACCCACCGAGATCGAGTTGTTCACGATGCTCGCGAAAGACCGCCTCGATATCGCCCTGTATTCCAAGCTCACCGGCTATGCGACGGTGAGGGCGTTGGGATATGATGATATCCGTCATCTGGAACCGCCTCTTGCGAGCAGGCATATGTATCTCTATGTTCATGCGAAGCATGCGGACCTTGTGGGATCGATCGCGGCTGCACTCCGGGCCATGAAGGCGGACGGCACCTACGACTCCATCGTGGACGAAGTCACGGCCCCGTTCGTCGATCGGTGATGGCCGTTTCTTCTTCCTCCCACCCGCCGTACGGAGGATCGGTCTCACGAAGATTCTCCATCTCCGTTTTTATGGTGATCCTCGGGCTTGGATTGACCTTTTCTATCATCGAAGGATTTATCTCGTATCGCGCCGGGATTAATCGGCTCGAACATACCCTCGGTCAGATACGGGAGAGCCACATTCCGTTCCTGATATCGAGTCTCTGGCTAACCGATTACTCGCTGGTGCAGGCGCAGGTCGAGTCGATCGTTCGCTTTACCTATGTCGACCGGGTGGAGGTGGCGAACGACGAGGGTGAGGTGTTCTCCGCGGGGAGAGACGATATCTACGGCCTCGAGAGACAAAGGGAAGCGTTGCTGTACTCATATAAAGACGAACAGGTACCTATCGGTACCCTCACGGTGTTTGTCAATCGTACCGCTCTTCGTTCCGATGTCCTCAAGGAGAGCGCAATCAGCGTCGTGTTCCACGGATCGCTCGCCGTCCTCATCGCTATCCTGGTGACGGCGATGTTCCGGCTGATGATCGGGAGACACCTCGTTCGTGCCGCGGAATTCCTTACGACCGACCGTCCTGAAACCATCAGTTCTCCCCTGGTCCTCGATCGCCGAAAGAACAGCGATACGAAGAGGGGGCCGGACGAACTCGATCGTCTCGTCGATGCGCTCAACGAGATGCGGCGGAACCAGAAGCTCCTTCTCGATCGCAAGGAGATGGTCCTCCGGGAGGTCCACCACAGAGTCAAGAACAATCTGCATACCGTCGCGAGCCTCCTGTACCTGCAGATTGAGAACGGCACGAGTCCCGAGGCCCGGCATGTGCTCGAGGACGCCCGGACTCGTCTCCAGAGTATGGCGCTCCTGTACGACAAGCTATACGCCACCGGCGCCTCGATCGAGATGTCGAGTCAGGAGTATTTTCCCAACCTGATCGATGAGATTGTTTCGGTCTTTCCCGGACGGAGTCAGATAACCACTCGAGTACAGGTGGAAGATCTGAAGATGCCGGTGGATATGGTCTCCTCCCTGGGTATCATCATCAACGAGCTCATCACCAACTCGATGAAACATGCCTTCACCGGCAGGAGCTCGGGGATCATCGAGGTAACCGTGAGGACCGTCGCGGAAAATCGAGCCG
>CAZAKE010000013.1:45888-55132 GCA_964485495.1 uncultured Spirochaetales bacterium | reverse complement strand
CCGAGAGAGCCGATGAGTGCCAGCGCGATGAACAGCGCCAACAGAATCCTTACAAAACTCTTCATTCTTGTTTCCTCCCTGAAAAGAACATGATCTACTCGCACAACAATCTATCTCTTGCACTCTCCTGCACTATCACTCCATTCTTTCTTTATTCTTTCTTTAATATGCACTTGATCTTGCCAGCGCTACAATAGGGCGTTTTTTATAAAATGGTACAATCAGAATACCATATAAGATATCCCCGGGTGTAGGGGAATTCAACAGAATCGATGTAAAATGCACACTTCCGTCACCCTGAGACTCTCCCCTAACTAGGTAGTATAGACCCTTTTTTATTTGTATCAACACCCGATGACACTTTTTCTCATTTTTTTTCTATTTATCGGTATTCGGGCGTTATCTCTAATATATCTACTCGGAATCGGGCAGAAAGGCGGACATCCTTCGCCGATCCGCCTACCCGAATCGGTCTCTTTTCCGTTTGACAACCTCCCCCCCCGGGTTTAGACTGGGGGTATCGAATCGTCAGAAACGGATGTAAGAGGAACCCGATGGTCAAACCGAAGAAGGACAAGCAGAAGTCCAGGGCACGCCGGAAGATCGTGTTTGCGGGAGTATTTACCATCCCGCTCATCGCCTTGATGATCACCGCGCTCTACCTCGACATCTTCGACATCTTCGAGCGGAAGCTGGTGGATTTCCGGTTCAACTACATGAACCAGGGCCAACCGGCGTCCCAGGAGATCGTCTATATCGACATCGACGAGATGTCGTTGCAGACCCTCTCGCCTTCGATCGGAGGATGGCCGTGGCCCCGGGGAGGCATCGTCGCCCAGCACATCGTCGAGTACGTGATGCTCGGTGAACCGTCGTTATTCCTCTTCGATATCCTGTATGTGGACTACTCACCCAAGGCGCCGGAGGTGGACATCCCCGAGGAGGACCTATGGCTGCTGGACGTGAGCATGTTCTACCCCAACGTGAGTCACGCCGTCCACTTCTCCACCGACGCGGTAGGAGAACCGAAGGCGATACCCGAATCCGCCGAGTACAACTTCGAGATCCGGGTGGATGATTCTGAGAGCAAGATCCATAACGAAGAGTTCAACAACTACGTCATGCCCTACGACCCCTTAGGAGCATACGCGGGGATGCTCCACACCGTGAACCACACCGAGGATGCCGACGGAATTTCCCGTGAAAGCAAGCTGTTCGTGGAATACCAGGGAAAGTACTACCCATCCCTGTCGCTGCGGGCCCTGCAAACCAAACTCGGCATCAGCGAGTACCGCATCGAGGGGCGCACCTTCGTCATGCTCGACGACGCCGGCAACGAGGTGCGCAAGGTTCCCATGACCGCCACCGGGCACTTCCGCATCAACTTCCAAGAGGACAACAACGAGTTCACCGCCTATCCGGCGGACAACATCATCGCCTCCAGCATGAACCAGCTTTCAGGCGAGGGTGAACTCCTCGTCCCGTACGAGGAGTTCAAGGACAAGATCGTCATCATCGGCGCCTCCGCCACCGGACTCAAGGATATCAAGGTCACCCCCATGGGGGACAACATCGCCGGGCCGTACCTGCACATCACCACGATCAGCAACATCCTCCAGCAACAGTACCTGCGGTCGATCCCCAAGTGGATCACCGCTCTCATCATCACGTTCAGCGTCCTCCTGATCCTGACACCCACCCTGTTCATCCAAAACTGGGTCAAGAACATCGTCGGAGTCGTGCTGACTCTCGGATACCTGGCTCTCGCCCTGCTCGTATTCAAACAATCGGGACTGGTGGCGGACATGTCCACGACCCTGATCGCGATGCTGCTGAGCTATTTTACGACCCTGATCTACGTCTCTCTCTCCGAGGCGGCGGAGAAGAACAAGATCTCCTCGGCCATGGGAAAGTACCTGGCCCCGACGGTCATGACCGAAGTGCTGGAAAAATACGACGAACTGGTCGGCGAGGTCGGTGAAGGCAAGGAGATCGCCATACTATTCTCGGACATCCGCAGTTTCACCTCCATCTCCGAGACCCTGCCGGCGGATCGGGTCGTGTACCTTCTCAACATGTATCTGGCCGAGATGATCAAGGTGGTGTTCGACAACCGCGGAACCCTGGACAAGATGATCGGCGACGCCGTAATGGCCTTCTGGGGCGCTCCGAATCCGGAGGAGCGGAAGGACTACCTGGCGGTGAAGACCGGCTTGGAGATGATCAGACGCCTGGAGGACGTGAACAATACCCTCGAAGCGGAAAACATGCCCCGCATCCGGATCGGCGTCGGGGTGAACACCGGAGACATGATCGTCGGGAACATCGGATCGGAGCAGCGCCTCGATTACACCGTCATCGGAGACAACGTCAACCTCGGGTCCCGCATGGAGGGGCTCACCAAGTATTACCTGACACCGGTCCTCGTATCGGAAACCACCTACGAGCTGACGAAGGACGACTTCGTATACATGTTCGGCGACACCGTCGCCGTCAAGGGCAAGGAGAGGGGAATCGGCATCTATCTGCCCCTGGCGGAGCGAAACGGCACCGATACCACAGGGATCGAATCGGAGGTCGCGGCGTTCAACGCGGCCCGGGAGTTGTACACCAACAGGCGCTTCGACGAGGCCCTCCCGGCATTCGAAGAGATCGAAAACTCCGAATCGGTTCTGCACGGGATTGCCGACGTTTTCGGTAAACGGTGTAAGACGTTTATTAAAAAGAAACCGCCGGCCAACTGGAACGGTATCTGGAAGATGGTAGACAAGTAGGCATCCACGGCAATGTGGCGACAAAAACTCGAAAATAGTTGATAAACGGAATTTCGGGAGGTATTATTAATGCGGAGGGTACCAATGAAACGCATCCTTTTTCTTTCTATTGTATTGATTGTCATGCTACTGCCCCTGACGGCGGAAAATATCTTCGTAACGTCCAGAGTCTGTCCGCTCATGAGTGAGGCCGCTCCCGGCTCCGCCAGAGTCGCCGCGCTCAGGCAGGGCGAAGAGCTGGAGGTGCTGAACCGTCAGGGAGACTGGATCCAGGTGACAACAGTCGCATCCGGCAAGAGGGGCTTCGTCCAGAGTCTCTTCACCGGCAGTGAAACCTCGCAAGAGAGGGTCAGCAGGGCCGGCAGCATGGAGAACATCGCCACCGTGACCCAACGGCGCCGGGCTTCGGCATACCAGACCTCGGCCGCGGCCACCCGCGGACTCTCCACCGAAAACGTCCGCGACAGAGAGAACGTGGCCTTCGGCGACTACGATTTCGACTCTATTCAGTGGCTCGAGTCGCTGGTGATCTCCGAAGAAGACGTGCTGTCGTTCGCCGAGTCTCAGGGCATCGGGTTGTAAGAAGAAACCGACCGTTCCCGTCCGTCACAGTCCGCGGAATCCGTAAGAAGAAAGAGATCCGTGACGGAGAAGGGAATCAGGCGGGAGCGACCCGCAACGCACAATACGCCGATAGAGATCGGAATAATCCGATGTTGTCGGCGTATTGGTATTTTTGAACAGTCAATCGAATAGGAGTGAACCGTGAACAGCCTTCGCAATCACCTTCGCCGCACGAATCGAAGAGTATCGGCATCCGTAATTCTCACCTTGGGGCTCGTCCTTGTCCTCACACTCGCCGCATGCGCGACCTCCGCCGATGAGGCCGAACAGGAGGCCGTCGAACGGGTGAAGAAGGAGTACGAGGTTGGACGCGCGGCCTTCGCCAAGCTGGCCGGAAAATACGGAGTCGTTCGGGATGAGGAAGCAACAATTTATCTGAATAAGCTGCTCAAGAGTCTCGGTCTGTTCGTCGAACGGCAGGAGATCGAATACTCGGTCGCCATCCTGGCGACCAAAGAGGTCAACGCCTACGCACTGCCCGGTGGGTTCATCTTCGTGACCGCCGGGCTCGTGAAACAGATCGAGGAGCCGGGGGAATTGGCAGGCATTCTGGCCCACGAACTGGGTCATCTCAACATGATGCACATCTTGGAAAATGTCGAGATTCAGGTGGAATACTCCTTCCTCGAGACGCTGGCACGGCTCCTCTCGGGTTCGCGGCAGGTGATCACCAACGCCATCGGGCAGATCAACGACAAGATCGAGGAGCGGCTGTTCATCGAGGGCTACGCCAACGACGACGAATACGAGGCCGACGCGTACGCCGTGAACCTGCTCCAGTCACTCAACATCAGCGCGGAACCCTACTACGACTACCTGCGCAGGCTCATGGAGGAGGCCGACGAGGATGAGATGGCCGCCCTCGACCGCACACACCCGCCGCTGACGGAACGACTGGCGCGAATCACCCCCATTCTGCGGGAGGACGGTCCTGAGCCCCTCGAGGAGACTACCGAGTTCCGGAAATTCCTGGATCGGGCACAGGCCATCGAGATAGCGGAGGCTTCGACCTCAGAGCAGTAGCACCACCACCGCGGCGCCGGCCACACACATGCCGTTCGGCAAACCATCGAGAACATGGTGCGAGGTCGACACTCCGTTGATACCGTTATGCGAGATGCAATCCAAATCCATGAAATCCTTAGGAAATCCTTAGAAAGGTGGTTTCAAATGTTCCGAAAATCAGATGCCCATAGATCTCCTTCGATGCTCTTCCGCACGACGATTCGGATCGTTCTGGTAGGTACGCTCCTCGTGATCACGCTACCGTTCGCGTTATCCGATGAGGACCACTACATCAACACCTTCCTCGGCGACCGTGCCGCCGGCATGGCCGGCGCATACACGGCGGTGGCCGACGGTCCTGAAGGGTCGATCTACAACCCGGCGGGTCTGGCGTTCGCCGGTTCGAGTTACATCTCACTCTCTACGAACGCGCTGCAGTTCAAACGCACCACCTACAAGGATCTGGTACCCGGAGTCGACTGGCGGAAGGATTCCTTCTCTTTCATTCCCAACTTCTTCGGCATCGTCCAGAAATTCGGCGCCACCACCTTCGGCTTCACCATCGCGACTCCGGACAACGAATCGGTGGAGCAGCGGGATTTCCTTCCCCTGCCGCTCTATTACGGTGACGGAACACCCATCCTCGACGGCAGCGGCAACCAGATCTACCAGGATAAGATGGTAAATATCGATATCCTGTACGATGTAACCGATATCGGCTTCTCATTTTCATGGCTTCTGGGCAGACGCGTTTCGATAGGGGTAGGATTGGCGGGGATCTACGAGAACGATAAACGGATACTCCAAAACATCGACCAGATTATCTATATAGACCAAGACCAGATCGACACGGTCTACTCGCGAGATCAAATCTTCAAACTCAGACCGCAGATCGGATTACAGATCATGCCGATCGATATCCTATCTATCGGAATCACGGTGTCCTCACCTATTCCGATTGTGGGGGTGTACAATTCACAGAACTCTTTCATGAAAAACATCGGAGCGACCGATCCTGCGACATACAGTTCGCAGATCAACCGCAACACCTCCTGGAACGAGAATCTGTTCAGCGACGGATGGTTCGAGACATCCTATATCAAGAGCGCGATCGGAGTCGCCCTCTTTCTTTCGAAGAGTATCGTACTCGCAATCGACGGCTACTTCTACTTCCCATTGAATCCCGCGGACATCGAAAATACATACCGGAAACAATTCACGTGGAACACCGCCATAGGCCTCGAGTGGTACATCAGTCCGAATTTCCCGCTCAGAGTCGGGATCTTCACCAACAATGCAAACACACCGAACATAGACAGCACACAGAAGAACCAGGCGGATCATAGCAACCTGCTTGGAGGAACGGCCTCGATCGGATTTTCCACCGCCGATTTCGCGTTGAACATCGGAACGGCGATATCACACTCAATCCATCTCCCTCAGATCGGCAGCGAATCCGTCGGCCAGGCAATCAGCGAAAAAGCGGGAGAGATCGTGACCCAGGAGATGTCGATCTTCGCGGCCACGGTGTTCATTTCCGGGGGATATCAGTTTTAATGGAGATATCGTACTTTATTGTGGTAATGTAGTTTTCAGAGGAACGCCTTGTTTCGTTGTTGTCGTATCGGCAGGAACGTGATAGACTCTAGGAAAGAGTGGTATTCAAAATGAAGAATACGTCCGGCAATGAATACAGAAACACTCGGCAATCCTGCCAATCCGTCATTACCGAGCATAGGTCCTCGGAAGAATCTGTTACATATCACCGTATATCTTTAGGAGGAACGTAGTACCATGAAACGCAAATACACTTGGCTCGCACAAACGACAGTTGTTATCCTTCTCGGATTCGCCCTCGTCACCACCGGATGTAATCTGGGCGGTGGAGACGACGGCGAGACCGTGGAGTCGGTCCTGGGTCGCAGCATCGCGGACGAGATCGGCACCGAACTCGGTGAGACCACCGATCTCTCGGACGATCAGATCGAGAAGATTACCAACTCGGCCGTAGCCGCTATCGAGTCGGATCTTGAAGAAGCCGACTTGGAAGATCTCAATGCGGTGCTCCCCAAGGCGGTAGAAGGGGCTCAAACGGGCCTCGGGGGAATCGATGACACCGATATGACCGACGGGCGCAGCGACGTGGTCGACTCCATCGTCGCCGCCTCCATCGGCTCGATCACCACCCAATCGAGCTCCTCCCGGCAAGCCCTGTCCACCGACGATGTGGTCGCCTTGATACAGGCGGTCTCGGACGCGGCGGTGAGCGCCCTCGACGAGGCCGGTTTCGAGACCGATGACATCCCCGACGCGGTGAAGAACGCCGTCGGTTCGGCGGTTTCCAACATGGGTCGCAGCGGTATAACCCGCGAAGGCATCGAGGATGCCATAAGCGGAATCTCATCGGGTGCCGCCAAGTCGGTGAAGAACGTGGACCCCGACTCGGATACCGTCGGAGATCTTCTCAATAAGGCCGCCCGCGGGGCGGCCGGATCGGTCGAGAATGTCACCGTCCCCGGATTCGATCCCGAGTCGGAGTTCGGCCGAGTAATCGGACTCGTCGCGAAAGGCGTCGCCGGGGCATTGGATGAGGTCGACGTGGAAGGTTCCGACATAGAAACCATGATCGGGGCGGTAACCGAAGGTGCGGCCGACGCCATCCAGGACGTGGGCTTCAGCCTCGACGCGGCCGCAATCGGCGCCGCGGTACGATCTATCTCGGCCGGTGCCTCCTCTGCCTTGGCCGACTTGGAGAGCGGTGCGAGTAATGCCGGCGCGCTGGTCAAGAAGGTGGCGAAGAGCGCCACCGAGGCAGCCGCGCGCATCGCCTCCGCACGGTTCTTCTCCGATGAAGACCTGAGTACCCTGGTTTCCAGCGCCGCCGCCGGTACGGCCGAAGGGGCGACCCAATCGGGCCAGGTGGATCCCGAAGAGTTGCTGGCCATGATCTCGGAGAGTCTCGCCGAGTTGTCGACGCAGCTTGCGGCGCTTCAGGCGTCTCTCGATACCCTCCTCTCCAGTGCGGTATCGGCAGGAATCCTGGCCGGAAAGAACACGGCCCCCGTGGCCGTGGCGACGGCGAACCCGACCTCCATCACCCTGGGTGAGGAGGAGGTCACTCTGGACGCCACGGGTTCGCGCGATGACGACAGCGACGACACCCTCACCTACTCCTGGGAGATACTCCTGCCCGCAGGAACCGGCGGCATCCAGGATACAAATGCTGCATCCACAACGTTCGTCCCCGCCGTGGCCGGCGATTATCTCATCATCCTGACGGTTTCGGACGGAACCGAGGACGATGACGACTTCCTCTCCATCGCGGTATCCGAACCGACCGTGGGCACGGGTGATACCCTCACCGAAGAGGACAAGCAGACGATCCTCGACCTGGCCATCGGCTACATGACCGCCGGTAAGCTGGAGCAGGCCTCCAGCAAGTTCAACACCCTGGTGACGGCAGATCCGGACTTCATGCCGGGCCTCATGGGTTCGGTCCTGATGGACTTCGTCTCCATCTCCAAGGAGGAGACTGTCCAGACCTTCGCCAAGGAGGTGCTCGGATTCACCCGGTATCCTTCAACCATGAACGAGCTCTTCGATCCGGACAGTTGGATGCAGGAGTTCTACGTCACGAGATGGGACGGCTGGTACCAAGACACCTACTACAACATGTTCCCCTTCGTGAACGGCCAGACCGACGGCAACGGTGACGGGGTCGTGGACATGGGTGAACGCATGGTGGCCATGGTCGAAAACATCATGGACTACTATGCAGACTCGACCACGTCTACCCAGACCGAAGTCGACATGTTCCTGGACTTCATTATCGATCGCATCACCAACGCCGAATCGCTGATCGAAGCGCTATCCGACGATGCAAGCTTCACGCTGACCTACGATATGCTGCAGTGGTCGGCCTGGGCCGACGCCAAGAACGACGGCTGGCCGTACACCAAGAACGCTTCGGGCGCGGAAGTGCCTATGACGTTCACCGTCGGCAAGGCGGAGCTCGGGACCGTCCTGGCATCGTTTAAGCTGCTGGAAACCTGGGCCTACTTCGTAAAGACCTTCGACTTCAGTCTCGACTTCACCGGTATCACCCTGAATCCTGATGCGGTCGAAGGCGAGTTCTACGTCGACTTCAACGGCTGGCAGCCCCTCTCCGGTACCTTTACCGATGAGAGTAGCGGCGCGGAAGCGGCCATGACCGCGGCCAAAGCCGCCATGAACGGCGCGCTGGACACTCTTACCGCGGCAATCACGGAGATACAGGGCCGCACCGGCAGCAACTTCACCATCGCGGCAGGAAGCCCGTGGGTGGACGGCACGACTATCTATATGTACGATACCTGGGATTCATATAACAGCGAAACAGGCACGTGGGAAGAGACGGGCGAAGAGTATGAGGAGGATCTTGGCATCACCTGGACCGACGTAGACGCGGTGACCGATTTCTGGAAGATATTCCTCGGCAAGATCAAGACATCCGTGAACGACGCATCGACGCCCTTCGTCAATCCTACGGACTACATGGATTTCTCAGGGCCCATCGAATACATGACCCACTATTCGACCGAAGGAGTGTGGCCGAGTGAGGCCGACCTGTACTTCACCACGGAAACCCGATCATGGGAAGAGGAGGAGTGGAACGACACTCTTCAAGACTATGAATGGGTGACCTATACCGAGGAGTACGAAAAAATCAACGTCGAAGCCGTGGCCGTGAACTTGGGCGCACTCTTCGCAGGGCCCCTCGGCGGGCTCTCGACCTGGTTCGACATGAACGCCGACGGCGAGCCGAAGTTCTACACCACCTCCGACGACGGCGTGACCTGGAC
>CAZAKE010000013.1:0-45788 GCA_964485495.1 uncultured Spirochaetales bacterium | reverse complement strand
ACGCCGACGGCGAGCCGAAGTTCTACACCACCTCCGACGACGGCGTGACCTGGACTCAAACCACCACCTGGGATGGAACAAAAGACTACTACATCAATTTCCCGGACATCACCTTCGGCGGAATAATCCCCAGAGAAAATATTCCGGTAGAAGGTCTTTCGGGCGTAAACGACGTCACGACACCGAACGTCTACTTCGTGGACTCCTCGGACAATACGACCATCGCCGAGTATGTCCAGATCTGGAACGGAAATGTGGGCCATAGCCTGGTAGCAGCGGGAACGTCTTTCACCTACAACGACTGGTATGATGACGATGACGACACGTGGGTGACCAAGACCGACGTCAGCACCGGATCCTTCTGGACCGGCCTAGCATATGACGGGCTATACCACGATGAACCTGATATCGACGACATTAGCTCGGATGACCCCTGGCAAGATGCCTACAACAGTGATGGCTTCATGGGGAGCGGACCAACAATCTATATCTATCCGGGGCAGACCAAGCAGCTCCGGGTCTATCTGGAGGACTGGGACAACGGAACGTATCGTCCTCCCTTCGACGGACTCACATTCTCGAGTTGGGATGAAACGATCGCTACCGTCGATGCGGCAACCGGCGTCGTAACTGGACTTGCCGAAGGTATAGCCACGATTGACGCGACCTATACCTCTCCGGAGGGGTGGGATCAGACTCTCTCGACCTTCGTCTTCGTATATTCAGAGACGGGTAGTACCGACACGGAGACTCGGTAGTAGTTCGGTTATTGTAAAAGATAGTATTCGGTAATGTCGGAGACCGGCCCGCAAGGGCCGGTCTTTTTATTACCGGCCTGAATCCTAAAACCTGAACTCCGCCCCGAAGGAGACCGAATAGCGGCCCCGGTACTGTCCGAGTTCGGTGCGGTCGCCGCCGAGGAAGAAGGGTGCGGAGAGGGAGATCTCCAACTCGTTCACGGGAGTGAACGATAGGCCGTATACCTGGATATGGCTGAAGTCGGAGAGGGAGAGGATGTAGGTACCGGTCACGGCCGCCTTGCCGTCGGCGAAGGAGAGCGACCAGAGCCCAGAGAGAGCGTGGGCGAGCAGGGGCCGGTTGAGATACTCATCTCCCCGGATACAGTGTCCGCCGGCGTATTCCACCGCCAGCGTAAACCCGATGGAGTTGAAATACAGCTCGTAACTGCCGCCTACGGCCCACTCCAGATAGTCCCGTCGCTCGATACCGGTCTCGAATGTCGTGGTCGACAACAGCTCCGACGCGAAGGCCTTGTTGATCGAATAGCCCAGGTCTCCCCACAGCCGGAAATCGCCGAAGCCGGTGAGAAACGAGAGGCCGAACTGGTCTACGTGGGTGGACACCGGCCGTATGATAACCGAAAAATCTTCGAAGATACCCTCGGAGAGGTCCAGCTCCGATCGGAACACCGGGTCCCGGTCCAAGCCGTGATAATAGAGAAAGGTGATATCCATCGGACCGAAGGCGCCGCCCAGTTCCGTGGAGAAGGAAAAATCCTGCAGCGTGAATATCGGCGCATCCGATTCCTCCAGCGTGACGCCGGCCAGATAGATGGTGTGATCGAAGGGAAACGAGTAGGTGATACTCACCGGCAAGTCCTTGGTGGGAAACCACCGGGAGTCCGCGGCCGGCAGGAGCGGGCGTACGGGAAGCGGCTCCACCGTGATGCGCCAGAAGAGATCCCCCGCGAAGAACGCCGCCTGGAGGAGATCGGCGTCGAGCCGGGATTCTCCCTGCCCGCCCGACACGAGAGCTCCGTAATCACGGGCACCGTGCACATCCAGGATCGGCAGGAATTGGGCCGTTCCCGTCACATACCGGAATCGTCCGCCCTTGATGATCGCCGCGTCACCCGGATATGCCGTCACGAGCAGCCTGTTCACCCGAAGGGCAGGGAGCCGTTCGCCTAAGCGATAGAAGACGCCGGCATCCGCGGAGAACTCAAACGCCCCTACGACGGCATACAGGTTGGGATCGAAGCCGATCTCGGCCGTGAACACGGCGTTGCCGTCCCCGGCCTCCTCCTCGTCCTGTGTTCTCTCATCACGTGTCAGTTCAAGCGTCCCCGAGACGGAGGCGGTACCCCCGATAACCACCTCGGCTATGGACGGTTCGATCAACACTCCGAGCAGCAACGCGTGAACAAGGAGACGGCTGACGGAGGTTCCTCGGAGCGGAAACGTCGAGCACATCTACAGACTCGCCTTGTTGAAGATCCGGGCGGGTATCGAGTCCGGTACCAGCGTCTCCGTGAACTCGAGAATGGTTTCGGAGCCCTCCGCGGGAGTCGACATACGGCATCTGAGTGGGGCTGAACGTCCGCCCACCGTCTGAGTGGTCAACACACGGTAGGAGCGGATCGGTTCTCCCTCATCGTCGAGATAGTCCAACCCGCGGATGAATGAATCTTCCGCATCTAGATAGACGACCTTGACCTGGTAACCCCTGCCCGGATCCTCGGGGACCGCTTCCACCACCTGACAGGATACTCCGTCGAGTGTACGCTCCGGAAGCCGTCGCAACGAGAAGCCTTGCAGTGTCAAATCTGAAAAATCCTCCACGGTGAAGTCCGAATCGAATACCCGCATGTTCCGGTCGGCACCGGAGAGGCGAGTTGTTCCGCGGGAGGTTCGCATCCACGTATACTCACGGCCGTCGGCGTATATATGAGTCAGAAATTTCATCCGATTCAGGAAGCCCGGGGCTATGATATGGAGCAGTATCTTCGACACCCTCTCGTCACGCTCGATATAGGCTTCTACCGTCCGGGTTTTCCTCCCCTGCGCCGTATCGATCGTCATGAGACATTCCAGCTCCAGCCGATCGGCATCGCCGAAGATCGAGGCCCCTTCGATCAACCGAGCCGCATCCGTCTCCGACCCTTGAGCGAAGAGCGTGCCGATGCCGCCGGCGACATCGGCGATCGGCATCAACAGGAACGTCCCGAGACAGAGACATCGGAGGAACACCCGTATTCTAGGGGATTGTGACGGTAGTTTCCCATTCATTGACTCAACCTTCCTTAGTATCTTGGTCTTCGTATCGACTTTGATACTCAATAATCAATCGGACTCCATGTCGATTGTCGATTCTCGCTCATCGGTTCGGTTCTTCTCTGCCGCAACGAGTATGGGGATTACCACCAGGGTGACAAGGGTACAGACGGCGAACGTCACCATCACGGCCGCGGTTGCATGTATGATAGTCGGATATTCACTCGTCAACAATGCCGCCAATCCCAGGATGATTATCACGCTCGTGAAGATGATGGCCGTGCCGGTCTCCCGCATGGTTCGTTCGAGGGCAGCCTCCGGCGGAACGCCGGCAAGACGTTCCCGCCGGAGAAACAGGAGAAAACAGAGCACATCGTCGTTGGTGACACCGAGGACGGCCGCCGTCATGAAGGCCGAGGCGGTATTCAAGGAGATGCCGGTGATTCCCAGGAAACCAAAATAGAATATCAGGCTGAATACCGGCGGTACCAGCGCGTAGGCCGCCCACTTTACGGAGCGGAAGAGGAACATCAGCAACCCTCCCAGGAGCGGGAAGAACACCAGCAGACTGTATCCCAGGCCTCGCAGGACATGCTCCATGGTGACGGCGTATCGAACCGGCAATCCCAGGACCCGGTAGTCGACCCCGGGCAGCAACTCTCGCATCCCTTCGTCGATCTCACTCCGTATTCGGGCATACAGCTCCTGTGCCTCGGCAACATCGGCCGCCCGCTTGCCGAACCGCACCTGGATCCGGCAGCGACGGTACTCGGGATCCAACAGAGAGTCGATACCGATTCCCGTATCCGAGCCGTAGAAGAGTTCCATCGTCTCTCCGAGGGCGTATTCGTCCTCTGGAAATATGGCCGGATTCTCCGCCTCCGTGCTCCGGTTTTCCAGCCGATCGTTGGCCCACAAGATGAAATCGACATACGAGACCACGCGATTCACCCCATCGATGCGATTCAGTCGCCGGGTCAGCGTTGTCAGCCCCCGAAATCGCTCCGGATCGACCAAGCCGTACTCGCTACCGGTATCGATGACGAGGTCGAGGTCATCCATGCCGCCGTTGATCTCGTAGAAGGAATCCAGCAGTCTTCCCGTCTCGGACCAGCGGGTGAACCGCACGTCGAGTCTGAAGTCGGTACCGACCCGAGTCGAGGAAAAACCCGCGACTACGAGAATGAGGAGAAACGCGGCCAGGAGGATACCCTTGCACCGCCAACTCCATGGAAAGGGCAGACCGATCGTACGTGGCCTGATGAAACGTCGTGCGAGGACCAGTATATACGGCATCAGGAAGACGGCCGACAGGGCAGCCAGGGCGATTCCGATGATTAGCGGTACCGATAACTCCCGGAGTCCCGGCAGCGGGGATGCGGCCAAAGAGAGGAAGCCGAACATGGTCGTCGCCGCGGCGATAAGGATCACCGGACCGGCATAGGAGAGTGTCGTCTCCATTCTCCCTCCGGGAGTCAGGGAGTAGTAACGGTACAGGTGGATCGAGTATGTAGTCGAAAGTATCAGCACGATGACCGGAGCCATCACGCTTGGAATCTCCAGCCGCAGACCGAGGAGGGGGAACAGCGCGGTAATCCATATCGCCGGCAGCGTTGAGGCGATCCAGAGGAGGAAACCAGTGACCGCCGATCCGGTGATTACGAGTTCCATCAGCAGAATGCCCCCGAGAGCCACGAGTCCGATCCTGTAGAAGTCCCGCAGGATACCCCGAATGGCCAGATACTCGAGGACGACATTTCCGAAGAGCGTCGTCCGGATATGCGGCGTCTCGCCGGACAATCGTTCCAGCTCCTCGAAGAGTATCCTGCCCGTGGCGGTCCTGTCGATACCGGGTGCCAGGAAGAGATATACGTTCCAGGCGGTTCCATCCTCGGAGAGAAGGTATTCTCTGAAAATTCTCGTGTCGGAAACGTGATTCACCAACTCCTCCGGGGTCGACGTCATGGCGTCGTCGCCGGAAGACCGGGTAGTGTCGGGCCCGTCGGGCGGCAGGTACAGCGGAACGAATCGAAGCTCGCCATCGGTGACGACCATATCGTTGAGCGTGGTGACCGACATCACGGATTCGACCTGAGGAAACTCCACCAGCCGATCGCAGAGTTCCGCCAGGAGCCCGAGCGCCTCCTCGTCCTCGAGTCCACGCCCCCTAACCGACAGCAGCAAAAACTCCGAAGAATCGAACCGTTTCTCCACCGATGAGGACAGCATGGTGTAGGCATCGTCCTCCGGCAATTCGATGAAGAGCGTTCCACCGGCACGAACCCGCGGCAGCAAAAAGAGTGACGCCGCGGTCAGAAGGACGAACGGCAGGATGCAGGCCAACGGGTAGTTTCGATAGACCGATCCGATGATGAGATCCAGGTGGAGTTTTTTGGCCATACCTGCTATTTATAGCCAATACCCTTGTTTTACACAACCGTGACTACCGGAGTCACGTTGAGTATCGCGAAACCGATTGCACCATCCGGCGCGTCGGGGTACTATTAGCACCGCGATACAAGGAGGAGCAATCACATGCAAAAACTCACAGACAGACGGGGACGACGATACGCGCCGGCGCCCCTGGATCGATTTGCCGATCAGAATGTCGCCTACGCGGCGGCCATCTTGGATGAGGCCCGGGAACGGTGTATCGACGTGATCACCGACATGCCCGAAGACGTGATGTGGAAGGCCCCGAAGGGGACCGAATTCACGCCGGGTGACCTGGTGCTGCACATGGCCTGGGCCGAGAAGATCTGGCTCCCCAGGTTGGGGGATTCGGCCCTCTCCGAGGAGAGTTCCCAGATCCTCGAACGCGGCAGACTCGAAAAGATCTACGATCGGAACGAGGGTAGACTGCCGGTTTCACGGCTCGTGTCCCTCTGCCGTGAGGTCAGAGAGAACGTCATGCTTCCCTGCCTCTCGAGGATCGAGGATCTCGATGCCCCCATCCCCGCCCCGTTCGAGGGGGGAAAGGGGCCGGCGACACCGCGGCAAGTAATCATGCACGTCACCTGGAGCTGGACCTATCACACGGGGCAGGTGGGCTTCATCTGCATGATGAACGGAGTCGATTACCAGTGGGCGTTCGCCTGAACGAGAACTCTACACCGAAGGACCGCCCTCTTTCCCAACGCCGCCTCAACACGGTGATGAACCTGAACATCGCCGCGGGCATGGGGGGTGCCATGTGGTTTACGGTCTGTTCGGCCCAGCCGATATTCAACGTCTTCTTCACCAACCGGCTCGGGGCAACCTCTACGCAACTCGGAACCCTCGTCGCGGTATGTCAGGTCTCGGCCGTACTCAACCTCGCCGCGTACTTCATCATCAACCGTGTAGGACGGACGAAATACCTCTGGATCGCAACGCACCTCCTGCACCGTCTCTTCGGACTGCTGTTGGGCGGGGTGGCGTACTCGGCCGCGCGTACCGGTCCGCAACCGGAACACATCAGGCTGATCTTCTACGCCATGTCGGCAAGCTGGCTCCTCACCAACGTCAGCATCGCCGGCTGGTGGAGCTGGATCGCCGAGTTGATCCCCGAGCAGATCAGGGCCGGCTTCTTCGGACGCAGGTCCGCGATCATCAATGCCGGGAACATCGGATGGTACCTCACCGTGACGATCCTGCTGGACGTGTTCGCCGGCAGCGGAATCTTCTACGTCTATGGAGGAGTGTTCACCCTAGCCGGAGTACTCGGTATTCTCGACATCCTCCTCCACTTCCTCATTCCTGATGCCAAACGCCCTCCCATCCGCAGATCTCGGGCCGAGTTCTTTGCCCCCGTAAGAAACCGGAACTTCGTCATATTCTCCGCCGCCGTGGGATTGGCACTCTTTTCGATCAACGTATTCGCCCCCTTCGCCGGCCCCTTCATCACCGGCGAAGACGCCGTCGGCGCGCCCATCACCTGGCTGGGAATCATGTTCGTCATCTCTCAGCTGACCTGGATCGGGGTCGCCGGTCCGTGGGGTCTGGTCATGGACAGGTTCGGACGTAAGCCGGTCGTGGTGTTAGGGATGGGATTCACGCTGAGCTGGCTGGGATACTTCATCCTCAACCACGGAAACTACACCTTCGTCCTGCCCGTCATCGCCCTCGTCGGAGGCCTCTTCGCTCCGGGTTTCTGGGAAGGGGTGAACCAGCTGATGCTCACCCTCACTCCCGAGGACAACCGCATCGGATACGTCTCCTGGTATATGACGATCATCGGCCTCGTCTCGGCGGGGGGCGCCTTCGTGGGCGGCAGGATAAAGGACTCGATGGCGAGTGGTGCAACGCTCCTGCCGTTTTCGATCGGAACGGAGCCGATCCACTTTGTTTTGGCGATCTCCCTGGTTCTCGTGGCCATGAGTGCCATTGTCCTCTCGCGTATCCATGAGGGACGGGAGAAGGCGTTCGGCCAGGTAGTCGGCCGCATCGCCAGGCCGGGAATTTTCAGGACCTTCATGAACATCGGCATCATCGGGGGCTCGGTGCAGTCGAATAAGGTCGCCAGGGCGCTGCGGGAGATGGACGGGTCCGGAGACGAGTTGGCGGTGGAAGAGATCAAGGAACGGATCGTAGATCCGGATCAGGAGGTGCGGGAGGAGGCGGCGAGAGCCCTCGGGCGGATCGGATCGCCGGAGTCTATCCATCTGCTGATCGGTGAGTTGGAGGATTCCGATTCGACCATTAGGAGGCACGCAGCCCTCGCCCTGGGCGAGATCGGAGACTCGCGGGCCGTCCCCTTCCTGATTCAGGGGCTGGCGAATCCGTCCGAGGAGATCCAGCACGCCTGCGCACGAGCCTTGGGGATGATAGGCGACCATGCCTCGGCCGGTCACCTCATCGAGCTATTCAAGGGTGATCGATCGGCGGCCGTAAAGGCAAGCGGGGCCGAGGCAGCCTCGCGTATCGGGATGATCGAGGCCGCCTGGGAGATCATCCCGCTCATGCATCAGACGAAGAACGGTATCCTGCGGAATCAACTCGCTATCGCGGCGGGTAATCTATTGGGGAGCCCGGGGGAGTTTTACCAGTACATCACCGGCAGTCCCAGACAACGGGAGGGTAGAATCGACAGGCTGGTGACGGATGCCGTGAGAAACACTTCGGTGATGCTCCGCCGAAAACCGCAGGAACGCAGTCGTGATCAGATCGCCGCTGCCGTAAGAAGGGCGGTGAAGGAGTTCCGGGAGGAGCGATACGACGAGGCCCTCGAGGCACTGACCGCCGCCGCCGAGGACCTCGTACGGAGGATCACCGATGCCACCGCCGCGGAGGTTGATCTCCTCGAGACGGCGTATCGGCACGAAAAGCGGTTGGGTATCTGGCTGTGGTTTCTGCGGGAGATCGAAGTCAAGAAGCCAGAGTTCACGCCGGAGATGTTTCGGACCGACCTCTTGCTATGCTTCTACTTCATCGCCGCATACCGATCGTACCCCGACGGCCGGAAGGAGAGCCGGCGACGAAGCGCACCGACGGATTGACCTTAGCGGTCCGAAAACTCGATCTGAATCTTCACACTCGTCGGCTTGGGGTCGCAGGCGTAGTCGAAGGCCGCGACGCTCCTCTCGAATGGGTATCGTTCGGTGAGGAGAGGCGCGATGTCGATCTTGCCCGATCCGAGCAGGGCCACCGCCCGCGGGTACATGTGGGCATACCGGAAGATGGTCTTCATGCCGATCTCCTTGGCCTGAGCAGCGACGACGTCGAAGGGCAGGGTTCCTTCCGGAGGCATCCCGATAAACACCACGGTCCCCCCGGGACACGCGTAGTCGAAGACCGCCGCGGCGGCCTTCGGACTCCCTGAGGCCTCGAACACGATGTCTGCGCCCCACCCGTCGGTGGCCTCCTCCACCACGGACGCCACATTCTCCTCGGCCACGTTCACGGGGGTGACCGGGCCGAATCCCGCGGCGATGTCCAACTTCGGCTGTTTCACATCGGAGATGATCACCCGGCTGCATCCGCCGGCCAGGGCGGCCAGCGCCGTCACCATGCCGATCGTGCCTGCGCCGATGACTACGGCCACGTCACCGGGTTTGATCCGCGCCTTGGTGGCGGCATGCATACCGATGGCCAGCGGTTCCACCATCGCTCCCTCACCGAAACTCACGCTCTCCGGGAGCTTGAAGGTAAAGTCCGCCGGATGGACCACCGACGGCCGTAGACAGCCGTGGATCGGCGGCGTCGCCCAAAATCTCACGGCCGGATCGAGGTTGTACATCCCCAGCCGCGAGGCGCGGCCGGCGGGATCCGGTATTCCCGGCTCCATGCACACCCGATCGCCCACCGCGAGCGAAGAGACCTCCGCCCCGACCTCGCTGACCACTCCCGAGGCCTCGTGACCAAGCACCATCGGCTCCTCCACGACGAAGGAGCCGATGGCCCCGTGGGTATAGTAGTGGACGTCACTGCCGCAGACCCCCACCGATTTCACATCGATCCGTACATCCTTGGGACCGAGTTCCTCATCAATTTCGATATCACGCAGCGTGATCTCACCCTTCTTTTCAAGCACTACCGCCTTCATTTGATCTCCTTACAATCAGTCAGTCAGTCGGCGAGAATTCCTTCATCGGTTCGCGCCTATTGTGCACCGAAAAGAGAGATGGCTCAAGGAGTCACCGGCGAAAAGAGCGGATGCAGGCGGACCAACTGCCGGACCTGCGTGCCGGGTTCCACCGCGGTAACGATTGACCTCCGCTTCGGCTGTGTGGTACCGTTCGGACTCATCATACTCGAAGGACCGTTAAAGGAACGAATCATGACATATACACACACAAGGAGACTCGTGCTGTCGATCACGGGTCTTTTGATCTTTTTCTCGGCCGCGCAACATTCGCTATTTCCGCAAGACTCCACCGCGGATACCACGGGCAGACGACAGATCATCCCCAAAGGCGTCGTCGCCATGGTCAACGGCAAACCGATCACCACCGAGCGACTCGACCGGGAGATCACCAGGATATCGCTGGGCTACGCGGATAGGGGCACCGAGTTGGGAGCCGATGTCGTCAGGCAGATGAGGGGTGAGGTTCTGGAAGAACTCATCGACAAAGAGGTGCTCTACCAGGAGGCACAACGGCTGGGGCTGGTGGTTTCAGATTCGGAGGTGCAGGAACAGATCATGACCATGAGGACCGCGTTCGACTCTGATATGGAGTTCGAGGCCGCTCTCGCAAGACAAGAGTACACCGAGAAGATCCTGTTTCAGGAGCTAAAAGAGGCGTTCACCGTCGAACGGCTTCTGGATGTTCGGGTCAGAGAGAAGGTTGTCATCACGCCGGAGGACGCACGAAACTACTACGAGAAGAATCCGAGCATGTTCGTGACTCCCCTCGTTGTGCGTGCGAGTCACATCCTCATCGGCGTCGAAGAGGGAGCCTCGACCGAGACGAAAGCGGCCGCTCGGGAGAAACTCGCGGGAATCCTCGAGCAGATCCGAAACGGTGCCGATTTCGAGCAGATGGCCATCGAGCACTCCACCGACCCGAGCGCCGAACGGGGTGGAGACCTCGGATACTTCGAACGCGGGCAGATGGTACGCGAGTTCGAGGAGATCGCCTTCAACATGCAGCCCGGCGCACTAAGCGGAATCGTCGAGACCCGGTTCGGGTTCCATATCATCAAGGTAACCGACCGGAGGGAACCGGAGAAGCTCTCCTACGAAGACGTCGAAACCGATCTGATCGAATTCATGCGCGAGAAGAAGGCCCGTTTCGACGTGTTGGCGTACGTGGAGCTGATGCGGAGCGAAGCCGACATCACCCTCTATTAGACCTTCGCTTAGACCTTCGCCGAAATACCCGGGTCCGCTACATCATCCGCATGCTTCCCTTGTAGAAGGATACGTCCGAGGTCATGATCATGGCCCCCTGGTTCTCCGCTTCCTCTATCGCACTCCACGAATATCTCGGACTGCTCTATTACACACTACGAAGAATCCCATGAAGCGGCGCGCTCGAAAAGCGCTACCTTAGAGTATGAGTGCAAGCGTATGAGTAGTGCAACCGACGAGTCAACTCCCGATCCACTGAATCGGATCGGGAAAGATCGGTTCGGGATCGAGTATATCTTTCCCTATCAGCGGCTGATAATCACCAATATCCTCAGGGCAGCGGAAATACCTGGATTTCGCGCCTACACCGAGGAGGGAGAGGTCCCCGACACCAATCCCCATCAGATCGCGATCCTTCCCACCGGCGCGGGGAAGTCTCTGTGCTTCATGCTTCCGGCGTTGCTGCTGCCCGGCGTGACACTGGTGATATTTCCGCTTCTCTCCCTCATCGCGGACCAGGCCAGGCGACTCGAGGAGGCGGGCATACCCGGCGCCGTCCTGCGTGGAGGCCAGTCGGCCGAAGAACGTGAGGATATCTGGCAACGGGCAAAGGCGGAGGAGCTTCGCATGATTCTCACCAATCCCGAGACGGCCATGTCTCCCGGGATCCTCGATCGTCTCGGAGAACTGTCCATCTCACATCTGGTGATCGACGAGATGCATACGGTATCCGAATGGGGCGACTCGTTCAGACCGACATATCTCCAGATCGGGCGCCTCTCCGAGGAGGCAGGCATCACAATAGTCACCGCATTCACGGCCACCGCCTCGGAACACATTCTGACCCGAGTCCGGGAGATCCTGTTCCCGGGCGAATCCCCCAACATCGTGACCGCTAATCCGGACCGGCCGAATATCGCCTACCGAGTCATCCCAAGCCTCTGTAAGGACCACGATCTCATCCGGCTTCTCGGTCGAAGCGGCCCGAGAGCGAACACAGAATCGAACTCCGCCAACGGCACGACGACTCCTGTCGCCCGACCGGCCATCGTCTTCTGCGGAACACGAAGAGGAACGGAACGGACCGCCCATATGCTCCGTACCAGGCTGCAGGAGGAGGATATCTACTTCTACCACGCAGGCCTCGAGAAGGACGAGAAGACCACCGTGGAGCGGTGGTTCTTCGATTCCAACGACGGGATCCTGGTCGCAACATGTGCATACGGCATGGGAGTAGACAAGAAAAATGTGCGGACCGTGATTCACCGTGATCCGCCCACATCGGTGGAAGCATACCTGCAAGAATCCGGTCGCGGAGGTCGGGACCGTACGCAGGCATATGCGGTACTGTTGTTCGGTCAGGAAGATATCCGCAGAGAATCTCTCTATGCCGGAACCCAGGAGAGGCTGAGATATTCGAATTTCCTTTCATTCGCGAAGACCGTGGACCGGTGCAGGCGCGAGACCCTCCTCCAAGCCCTTGGGGCGGTTCCGGAGGCGTGCTTCGGATGTGATGTCTGTGATGGTGAGGTGATGAGAGAACCGGCCGGCGCCATCGAGGTATCGTCTTTCCTCCGGGTATCGCGCCGCACCATACCCCAATCGGTATGGATCGACCTACTTACCGGCACAACCACCGAACCGATCCTCGCTGACGGGCTCTGGCGGTCGCGATGGTTCGGGAGTTGCGCGGGGTGGGATCCGAACCACTTGAAGGCGGTCATCGACGGGTTGCATGCACCGCGGCGGCGAACGGACATCCTCCGGAGGAGGGTCCGTTCAATTTTGCGGCGTCTCACGCAATGACTCCTGGTAAGAGTCGTTCATCGGCCATCACGCACCGATAGACGGCAATCAACCACGGCTTGATCAACCCGGCGCAACCGTGTACCGTCTCGAACACAAGATGCGAATCACCGTTTTAGGTTCAGGAACATCACACGGCGTCCCGATGATCGGGTGTGATTGTGCCGTCTGCACTTCCGAGAACCCCAAGAACCGGAGGACCCGCGCGTCCATCCTCGTCGAAACCGACCGAAAGCCGGAGGGCGAGATTGACGGTCCCGTCATCCTCATCGACACCGCCACCGAGTTCCGCATACAGGCGATACGCGAGGGGATACGCAGACTCGACGCCGTCTTCATTACCCACGTGCACGCAGATCATGTCCACGGCCTCGACGACATCCGGCCCCTCACATCACGCAAACCCCTCCCGCTGTATGCTTCGCGGGCCGATGTCGAGGAGATCAGGCAACGGTTCGGGTATATCTTCAGACCGACCCAAGTCGGCGGGGGGAAACCCAAGATACGCACGGCGAATCTGGGGCGAGAAGGTGTCCGGATCGGTCGAGTTCGGGTGCTCCCGATCCCGATCAAACACGGCACCATGGATATCTATGGCTACAGAATTGGGAAATTCGCGTATCTCACCGATTGCAACGGAATTCCGGAATCGTCCTACCGGCTACTGGAGGGGCTTCGGGTCCTGGTGATCGGTGCACTCAGACATGAACCGCACCCGACCCACTTCAGCGTCCAAGAGGCTCTCGACGCAACGAAACGGATCTCACCGGGCAGCGCTTACCTTACACATATCTGTCACCGACTCGATCACGAACAACTCGCACGAGAACTTCCCGCGGGTGTGATGCCGGCGTTTGACGGACTGCAAGTTGTTATCTGATCACTCAGCGACTGGAAATGGTCAGGCCTTCATCACCTTGCCGGACCTGAGACAGCGGGTGCAGATCTTGATCGACTTCTTTACACCGTTGTCCAGGATCTGGATCTTGACGATATTCGGCTTGAAGACTCGCTTGGTGCGAACGCCGATGTGCTGGCCGCCACCACCCTTTTTACGGGGGAGACCCTTTCGGGGGACATGATTACCACTGATGGTTCCTTTGCCACAGATATCGCATTTACGGGACATGATTATATTCCTCTATTCCTTCGAGATTTTACGCGATGCTTATACCTTCGAGATCCCGACAACGAACCGACATCCATCTTCAACCGAATACTCGGAGAGGTGGAGACGCCACAGCCCGGGAGCTCGCCACTGTACCAAAAAACCGGAATAGTGTAAAGAGCCGGAAAAGTATGACAGTATGATGACAATGTGATGACGATATAAAGAGACAGAGAGAATTCACCTTCGGCCATATCCGGTAGAGAATCAAAGGTCGGAAGAGATATCTTCCGGTAGCGGCACCGGGGCTATCGAATCGATGCAGAAGAGGCCTGACGGCGGTATACCCGTCGTCTCGAAGACGGCCCGATTAACCATCTCCGCCGACCGTATGAATGTATTCGGATGTGTAGCCAAAAACTCCGTGATGAGATCCGTCTCCTGAGGCCGTTTCTCGAGATACGAGGGTATGATATACCCGGTATAGTATCCGTTCACCTTGCTCTCCGCCTGTTGCATGATGTACGCCTGGTACTCATTCACGGTGAGATACTCATCCGTGGAATCATATCCCTTCCACCGTAAAAATCCCCTCCAGAACCGTCGCTCCGCCGCGGCGAGAGAGTTCCATATCTTGAAACACTCCTCACGATACTCGGTATCCGCAAAAAACACCCCATGATACCCCTCGTGCCGCGCAAAGAGCCGCCGCAGATAGTCCGAAGACTGACGGGAGATTGAGAGAATCCCTCCGGATACGGCCGAGAGGCCCGACGGGGAGTAATCCAGGACTCCATTCAATATGAGAAGGCGTCTCAGGGCGGACTCTCCGGCGGTGAGGGCCACCTCCTGCGTTGCCGCATCATTGAAGAATCGTGCCAGGTCCTCTGCACGATAATCATGGGCGTTCCAGCCGTGCAGCCGCGGTATCATCGATTCGTCGATAATAGTACCGACACTTCCGGCTTTCTCCACATAAAACGCCAAACGGGTGAACATGTTCGCCTGAACGGCGTAGTCGGCGGTATCGACAACCAGGATATCGGGATACAGGTTCCATGAGAAGATCTCGAACTCCGCCCTACGCCACCAACTCCGATCATACTCGAGGATACTCCCGAGGTCGGCGGAAAGGCCCCGCCAAGACTCCGAGGGGAGTGCCGGCAACACTCGGATGCCGGTAATCTCGAAGCCTCTGCCGAGGTCGGTACACACAAGCGTCCCCGGTGCAAACCCGATCATAGACGAGTAAACAGAGAAAGAACGTTCTCCTATCTTGGGAATGAGTTCAATGCGCCGACTCACGGGTTCGGCTTCAGGCGTACCGCCTGAACGCACGGAGAGGGCAGCAATTGTGAAGACAATCGTGGTATCGATAGCGGAAATGTCGGAAGGTTCGAATCGGTACGAGATCTGCACGACCACGGACCCGGTCCCCGTTCTTTCAGTCCCGTCGAACATTCGCTCCGCGGCGGGTCCTGTATACCAGTCGACAACGGTGCCGCTGTCGAGGGCGCCCTCGGCCGCTCCGACCGCCGACTCGGTGATATCCGGAAACTCAAACCTGATACCTTCACCCGCCCCCTCCTCGAGCCGGCGGAAACCATGCCCCAGCATCGGGACCGTACCGTCTGCCGGATCTCGGAATCCGGGATAGAAATTCCCCAGACCGACGGCGTCGATCCGGAGTTCCCCCTTCAACTCACCGGCCCGAATCCGGAATGCAGACAGCCGGCTCCCCTCGGAAATGGGAATCCGGTAATCCAGGTATGCATTCCCCGTGGGAGGCAGGCCGATCTCTTCCACCTCGCCGGTCGAGTGATGCAATTCGAGAATCCCCCGAGCATCGCAGGCATACACCAGACGGAACGCTTCGGGAACACCGGAAAACGAGGGCCCGACGGCGACTTCATGCGCGAAAGTATACAGGGGGGTCGCCCGAAGACTACGGAGCTCGATATATCTTCCTTCGAAATCGGACCGCTGGCCCGGTTCCTCGTAGATACGGACACTCGTCGAGTCGGAAACGGCGAACCGAAACGAGGCGACCTCCGGACGGCACGAGAGCAGGAGCAGAATAGAAAGAGTACTCAGCAGCCGGATGATATCCCGCATCACCGAACCAGGCGGATTACGCTTCGTGCCATCAGAGAGGCAATCTCCATCTTCCGTGTCGCAGGCGACTCGCTGTCTTCTCTGATGAAACTCTCGAAGCGTCCCTCGAAATTCTCGGGAACAGTCTCGAGCCGCATTATTCCCTCATAGAGCTGTCGGCCGGAGGGCTCGAAGGTCCGATTCACGATATACACCATGCTGCAGAGATACTTGACGAATCCACCGGCGGAGATCGTATAAAATAAGCGATCCTCTTTGAGTACGGCAGACTCCAGATCATTGAGATAGTGTTCCATGGTCGCCATGCAGGATTGTTCCAATAGCTTCCAGAACCGCTCCGGAATTTGTTGTAGTTTCTCTCGTGCCTGCGACAGCCATTGGGAACGCTCGAACATGATGGTGGCTTCCTGCATCCGGTAAAACATGTAGGTTCCGTTTTGTCTGAAGGTCCACAAGTTCTCCTCTCTCCATGAGAGGATCTCATCGATCCGATCGACGGCCTTATATTCTATGCGTACGGGCATATCCTGCAGGAGAAACCGATCCTTCTTCGCGTAATGGGACGATTCGAAGGCACCGGCATCGAGAAAAGACGATCTACGCGCCTCAGGGGCCGGGACTTGACCGGAGTAGTACACGTCGAAACTCAAATAGAAGTACGCATCACTGGAGGGAAGATCGGTCTCCCCCGTGAGTGTGACGGCTTCGATCCCCTCGAGTCTCGTCACGCGTCCGACTATGTCTTCAGATAACCGTCGGCATTTTTCCGTCATCATGTCTACCCTACCACCGTTCGATCACAATTCCCACACGCCGTACCGATACATCCTCATACAAACGGAAGTCCGCCGTGCGACACCGTCATCATATCAGAAAACGTTTGACCCTGAAAGGCATTGTATGGCAATCTTTCGAGGAGTGAACCTCCGATCATAGGCAGACCGATGTTGGACTCGTTACGAACCATATATCTGACCGCGTTGTTACCGCCGGGAAATATCGCAGGGCTCGTGTCTGCGCTGCAGAACCGAATCTTCGAACTCACCGGCGATCCCTCGGGTCTGGCTCTTCCCCCTCTCATCCCGTTGCGCTTCGACTTGACCCCTCCGGACGCCGCGGATCTGTCCCACGAACCGTGTACGCGGGTACCCCCCACCCCATCCCCACGCAAATCCACGAAAAAACATGAAACCGTGGAACCATACCGATTCGGTGGGTTCGACCAAGTCCACGATATCGACATTTTAACAGTCCAAATCCCGGCTTGCCGACGCTTTCTCTTCACCACCGAAGACGACCGCCCGACGGATCACGCTTCGCCCTCCGAGGCAGATACGGTGCCGTTTACCGTCCCACTGATGGGATTCTTCATGGGAGTCTCGAGTACCCCCGCCTTCTCCGCCGATGGTGCGACAAGCCATTTCGATCTCTCAACGCTTCTCGTTGCCGACAGGCTACCGAGGTGGCGAGACATGGACCTTACATGCCTGAAGCTCTCCTATGACCGAGAGACGTGGTGGAAACGGGTTGAATACGAGAACGTATGGTACATAGCGGGGCGGAAACTTCGATGACGTCCCGTGCGGCTATCAGGAGCCGACCGGCTCCTTCGCGGGAGTAGATGGAGCCTCTATCATCATCGTAGTGTTCCTGCCGTTTGTCTTGGCCATATAGAGCGCCTCGTCGGCAGCCACACTCACCGCTTCCGGATCGGAAATCGTCGGATACCCGGCGATTCCGCAGCTGAAGGTGACGTAGAACTCCTCGTTCTGATGGTGATGACGGATCTTGGAGAATGATTCACGGATCTGGTCCATGATGCCGACGGCCACCGCGGCGGGAGTGTTGATCAGGATGACGCCGAACTCCTCGCCTCCGTACCGGCCGATGATGTCTGTCCGTCGAAGCCGTTCGGTGAGTAACCGTGACAGGCTCATCAACACGCGGTCACCGGCGAGATGGCCGTAGGTATCGTTTACGCGCTTGAAGTGATCGGCGTCAATCATGGCGAAGGTGACGGGCTGTTGCGTTCGGTGGGCACGCAGTATCTCACGTCGGAGCTGCTCCTTCAGATTGGAATGATTGAGAAGCCCTGTGAGTGAATCCCGCTCCATGAAGTACCGCATGCTGCGGGTTCGTTCGGCCTTTGACACGATGGCGGAGACGAGGTACTCCGGCTTTATCGGCTTGGTAATGAAATCATCACCCCCCCGACGGATCGCCTCGAGCTGCTTACCCACGTCCCGTTCCACCGACATGAAGATGATCGGAATGCTGACGAACGATTCCTGTTGTCTGATGACCGCCGCGAGCTCCGGTCCGTCGCAGCCGGGCATATACAAGTCCATGAGTATCAACTCCGGCCGGGCCTCGATCAATACGTTGAACACCTGCTCGGGATTGAGTGCCACCGAGGTGATCATCCCCGCCTGTTGCAGGATTAACGAGTAATATGCGATCTGATCGGGATCGTCGTCGATCACCAGTATGTGATATGGGGGAGAGTCGTTCTTCCGTGAAAACTCATCGAGCCGGTCTACCAGACGGCTGATGTCGACGGGGAGAATAAAGAACGCGTCGCCTCCGGCACGAACGCTCGCGAGCCTATTCTTGAAACAGTCGTTTTCCGCGATTGTGAGAATGTGCAGCGGAGCCTCGGACCGGCGCTTCAAACCGGCCAAGGTCCGACCCGTATCGGGGGCCGACTCGAGCCGGTCGTAATCAAGGATGAGTATGTTCCTGATATCTCCGTGTATCGACTCCTCAACTGCCTCCATCGATCTGACCGGCGACAGCGTGAAGCCGAATATTTCCAGCTGGGCCCTCAGATCTACGCCATACTCCGTGTCGGGGTCTCCGAAATACAGGATCTCCTGACTGGCCTGCTCTCGGCCCCTGACGGCCTCGACCTCCCTTCCGATCGTGTCGGCGAGGCCCATCTCCTCCAAGGAACGCTCGGCTTCATCCCGGATATCTTCAAAGACCTGTACTATCTCCTGCCACTGCTCATCGGTCGGCGGAATGCCCCTCTCACACCGGTCAATCAAGATCGAGTCCGCCCTCCCGGCCTTCTCCGACACGTCCACGAGTCCGAAGGTAGCCGCGGTACCTGCGAGTTTGTGGAATCCGGTCCGAACGGCTTCGAGATCATCGCGCCGAGGATCCTCACACCGTGCGGCTTGAATAGATTCCCGGAGGTCTTCGAGTTTTCGTGGGAGTTGACTGACGAAATCCGCCGTCATCGCCCGGATACGCGCTTGCACATTCTCGGATATCATTTTCGGTACCTCTCGGGCGTCGGACCGGATTCCGGGCGGACGATGGATCGCAGGAATACCCCTCCACCGGTACCCGCCCTGGACATTCGGTTAGAATTCGATGAAAAGCTACTAACAAGTATAGTTTCATATACCTGTCTGTCAAGAACAAAGTGTGGTGCCTGGTGTGTATCCGATGAGAACACAGTACCGAGGCAGACTGCTCGTACGATTGCCTCATATGCGGATAGCGATTATAGTGGGATGTATGGAAAAGTTCGACCGTGAGGAGATTGTCCTCTCTCAGAGCCTGGAAGACTATCTCGAGACAATTCACACGTTGCAATCACGAAACAGGGTCGCGCGGGTCAAAGACATCGCAGAGGCGTGTCATGTGCGTGCCCCCTCCGTGACCGGGGCCCTCAAGGTCTTGAAGGGGCACGGGCTCATTCTCCATCAGAAAAACTCCTACATACAACTCACCGAGAAGGGGATGACTACCGCCCTCTCCATCAAGGGGCGCCATGAGGCACTGCTGCGGTTTCTCTCCGATGTGCTGCTCATACCGCCCGATCAGGCGGAAACAACCGCATGCAGGATCGAACACCAGATTACGCCCGAGATCGCCGAACGGCTCATGCAGCTTACCGCTCATATCGGGTCTACCATCGATCGGTCCAACCTCGAACGGATATTGAGAAAGAGATGATGCACCGTACCCATACCGTGATCTCGCAGACCGAGCTCTCAGCCGATCTCTACCGGCTCACCTTCACGTACCCGCCGGAACTAGAGCCCCCGAAGCCCGGCCAGTTCCTCACCATCCGGTGTTCCCGGCGGACGGACCCCCTCCTCAGACGACCGTTCGCCTTCTCCGGATACTCTCCGGAGGATGACAGCGCCGAAATACTCTACCTTCGTCGAGGACCCGCAACAACCGTCCTCGCGGCCGTCCGGCCGGGGGAACCCGTCGATTGCATCGCCCCTCTGGGAAACACCTTTCCCGAAATAACCGGAACGGCCTTCCTGGCAGGCGGCGGAATAGGGATCGGCCCGATCGTCTTCCTCGCGAATACGCTCCGCCGGGCGCAGCGCCCGTATCGGGCGGTCATCGGATTCCGTACGAACACCGCCGTTCCGCCGGAGTCCTACCTCAACGAATTCTCACCGGACCTGTGCACCGATGACGGCACGGCCGGATACGGAGGCACGGTGGTAGATTTCACGCGCGAAAGGTGGAGCTCCTTCGAAGAGGGAGATTGCGTAATCGCCTGTGGTCCGAAACCGATGCTGGCGGCGCTGCACCGCTATTCGCTGAAAGTCGGTGTGTCCCTGTACGTTTCGATGGAACAGGTCATGGCGTGCGGAGTCGGAGCCTGCATGGGCTGCGTCGTAGAGACCACCGGTAACCGACGGTATGCCAGAGTTTGCAGCGAAGGCCCGGTGTTCAATTCCGGCGAAATCCTTTGGTCCGGGAGTCGCGAGACGGAACCGGGAGCCGAAACCCGACCGACGATCTCCGGAGAAACGCAGTGACCGATACGGAAAACCCTCCGATACCCAACCTAACGCTGCGCATCGGAGGGGCCACACTCCAAAATCCCGTGGGCGTCGCCTCCGGAACCTTCGGGTATGGCAGTGAGTACGAACGACTCTTCGATCTCGACACCTTGGGCGCCGTCTACACGAAGGCGGTCACGGTGGCGCCGAGGGAGGGGAATCCTCCGCCGCGCATCATCGAAACCCCGTCGGGTATTCTCAATTCGATCGGATTAGCCAATGTCGGCCTCGAAGTCTTTCTCCAGGAGAAACTCCCGGTCTTGGAGAAATTCAAGGCCGCCGTAGTCGTCAACGTCGCCGGATCCACCCCGGAGGAATATGCGGATGTGATCGCAGGCCTCGACCGGGAATCGACGGTGTGGGGTTACGAGATCAACCTTTCGTGTCCGAACGTCAAACACGGCTGCCTCGCCTTCGGCACCGACCCCGGGGGGGTACGAGAGATCACGACAGGACTCCGTTCCTGCACGAAGAAGCCCCTCATCGTCAAGTTGACACCCAACGTCACGGATATCGCCGCCATCGCCGCCGCGGCAGAGGCGGGAGGCGCCGACGGCATCTCGTGCATCAATACCCTCGTCGGAATGGTAATCGATACCGAACGGAAACGCCCGGTGCTGCCGGCCGGTACCGGCGGTTTGTCAGGACCCTCGATCCGGCCGGTAGGGGTCGCCGCCGTGTACCGCGTCGCTCGCGCGGTATCCATCCCGGTGATCGGAATCGGAGGCATCATGGACACGGACGACGCAATACAGTACCTCCTCGCCGGGGCATCGGCGATTCAAGTGGGCACGGGAACCTTCGTGGATCCAGGCATACCGTCGGGGATCGCCGCGGGAATCCCGAAATACATGCAACAACACGGAATCGCGAGAATTCGCGATTTTCACGCCTTTATCCCGTAAGCTTCCGGATCTTCTCGATCTCGTCCCGGATCACCGCCGCCTGTTCGAACTCGAGGTTCTTCGCGTGTTCGAACATCTCCTTCTCCAGCACTTTGATGAGCTTCTTCCGTTCGGTCGGCACGAGGACATTGTAACTTTGTTTGATGACTTCCAGGGAGAGTTCCTCGTTCTTACGAGCCTCCTCCTTCTTCCGGATCAGGAGGTCCTGAACGGCCTTGGTAATCCCCCGCGGAGTGATTCCGTGTTCCCGGTTGTACTCCTCCTGAATGGTACGACGCCGTTCGGTCTCGTCGATGGCGATGCGCATGGCGGCGGACATCCTATCGGCATACATGATCACCTTCCCGTTCACGTTTCTCGCAGCTCGCCCGATAGTTTGAATCAGCGATGTCGCGCTTCGCAAGAATCCGACCTTGTCGGCGTCGAGGATCCCGATGAGAGAAACCTCGGGGAGGTCGAGACCCTCACGAAGCAGGTTGATTCCCACCAGCACATCGAAGTTCCCGAGCCGCAGGTCTCTCAGGATCTCAACCCGCTCGATGGTCTCTATCTCCGAATGGAGGTACCTGACACGGAGTCCTAAGCCGGAGAGGTAATCGGTCAGATCTTCCGCCATCTTCTTGGTGAGGGTCGTCACCAATATCCGCTCCCCGGCCTCCGCGCGAGCGGTGATCTCGCCGAAGAGGTCGTCGATCTGACCTTCGGTGGAACGTACTTCGATCCGGGGATCCAATAATCCGGTGGGCCGGATCACCTGCTCCGCGATCGTATCGGATTTCTCCAACTCGGTGTTTCCGGGAGTGGCCGACACGTAGACAGTACGGTCGAGGAGCGACTCGAACTCACCGAAGTATAGGGGACGATTGTCGAGGGCCGACGGAAGCCGAAACCCATGTTCTACGAGACTCGTCTTTCGTGAACGATCCCCCTCGTACATGGCACCGATCTGCGGCAGCGTGACGTGGGACTCGTCGATGAAGGTAAGGAACTCGTCGGGAAAGTAATCGATCAACACGGCGGGACGTTCTCCTTCGTTCCTACCGCTTAGATGACGGGAGTAGTTCTCGATGCCTGCGCAGTAGCCCATCTCCTCCATCATCTCGATGTCATACTCGGTACGAGTCTTAAGTCGCTGCGCCTCTACCGTCTTGCCGTTCGCCAGGAGCTCCTCATGCCGCACGGACAACTCATCCCTGATGGCGTCCAGGGCACGCCGGATCTGATCCTCAGGCATGACGAAGTGCTTGGCGGGATACACGATACAATCGTCCAGCTCCTCCAGCGTTGCGCCGGTGACCGGATCGAAGCGCCGGAGACGCTCGATCTGGTCCCAGCCGAATTCCACCCGAAAGCCGTCCTTCAGGTAGGCCGGACAGATCTCCAGGACATCCCCCTTCAGCCGGAACCCTCCCCTCTTCAGGATCGCATCGTTCCGTTCGTACTGCCGGCTCACCAACTCGCGGCACACCGCCTGAATGTCACGATACTCCCCGAGTTTGAAGTGGACCCGCATATCTTTGAAGGACGAGGGGTTCCCGAGGCCGTAGATGCACGACACCGTCGCCACCACGATCACGTCGGTCCTCTCCACCAGTGAGGAGGTCGCGGAGAGCCGCAGTCTGTCTATCTCGTCATTGATGGAGGCGTCCTTCTCGATATAGAGGTCCCGTGAGGCCACATACGCCTCCGGCTGATAATAATCATAGTAAGACACGAAGTACTCTACCGCGTTGTCGGGAAAGAAGTCCTTGAATTCCCGGTAGAGCTGCGCGGCAAGGGTCTTGTTGTGAGAGATGACGAGCGTGGGCAGGTCGGCCGATTCGATGAGCTTAGCCATGGTGAACGTCTTGCCGGAACCGGTCACGCCCTTGAGGGTTTGGAAGCGATGCCGCGCTTGAACTCCTCGACTCAACTCCTTGATCGCGTTTCTCTGATCGCCGGCAGGTGAGAACGGCGACGATACCGTGAACTTCGCCATCAATCCCAGCTCAAACCGTCGGGGCGCTCCGTCAGCTCCAGCTGAAAAGACTTTCGCTGTCGTCCCCGCATCACCTCGACAGTCACGATATCACCGGGTTTGGTGTCCTCCAACGCGCTGAACAGATCGGAGAGAGAGGTAACCTCGGAGCCGTCCACCTCGACGATAACGTCCCCGCCGAAATAGATGATGGAGCGCCCGTAGCGTACCGGATTGCTCGTGTCTCCCCCCTGAATACCCGCCCGCTCGGCGTTCCCGCCCTTCACGACCTTGGAAACGAGTATTCCCCTTTCTACCGGAAGCCGACCGTACCTGACGATGTTCGGCTCCAGCTGCACCGGGATGACGTCGATCCACCCGCGCTGGACGATCCCGTATTCGATCAGATCCGGCACGACCCTGCGTGCCGTGGCGATCGGCACCGCGAACCCGATCCCTACCGACCCGCCGGTAGGCGAGTAGATCATGGTGTTTATGCCGATCATCTGCCCCATCGAATCGATGAGCGGTCCGCCGGAGTTCCCCGGATTGATCGAGGCATCCGTCTGGATCATGTCGTGGATCACCAAGTTGTTCGCGGTCTTTACGGGTCTTCCTATCCCCGACACGATTCCCGTGGTGAGGGTTCGATCGTACCCGAACGGATTTCCGATGGCCAGCACCTTCTGTCCTACCCGCAGATCATCCGAGCTACCGAACGGAATCGTCACCAACTCCATCCCCTTCGGATCGAACTCCACCACCGCCAGATCGTTCTCCGGATCCTTGCCGATAACCTGCCCTTCGAACTGGGTGCCGTCGAAGAGGTTGAGGTAGACCTTATACGCGTTCTCAACCACATGGTTGTTGGTGAGGACATACCCCCGGGCATCGATGATCGATCCGGAGCCCGTTCCCCCTTCGAGGGGAACCGGTTCGAGAAACCAATTCATCCCCAGGGTCTGAGTCGTGATATTCACGAC
Organism: uncultured Spirochaetales bacterium; assembly: GCA_964485495.1. GTDB lineage: Bacteria > Spirochaetota > Spirochaetia > CAZAKE01 > CAZAKE01 > CAZAKE01. Next base: position 21,312 of record CAZAKE010000013.1, on the reverse strand, counting down.
TCCACGGTTCAGTTGCTCATAGATTCGGATATTCTCGAGTTCCTCCTCACCGTATCCGCTTCCGGTTCCGGCGGGAATTATGTCTTCATCGGCCGGAGGATTGGTCTCGAGTTGAAATTTCTGAGCCACGCCATCCTGCACAACTCCCACGCCGCCACTCACAGCCCCGTCTTTGCCGGGTCTGAGAAAGCTCAAGAGCCCGAATCCCAATGCCAAGAGAAAAACGATACACGCGCTGGCCAACGAAAAGAAGATAACCTGCCCGCGACTGTACAGTTTCATGCGAATCCTCCCACCGGACGGACTTGTTGCCCGTCCCTCCACTCAAAATATAGCCACACGGGGGAGAAAATGCAAAACACTTTGCATACATGCGATAGATTCCTATCCGTCGTGGACCCAATAGAAGTCTTCGTCCCCATACCGGCGATGGGCCGCCGCCTCGAGGATATGGGGCTTCCGTATCTCATCGCTTCCACCTACGTCTGCGATGGTTCGAGCAATCTTCAGGACCGAGTGACACGCCCGCGATGAAAAGCGTAAAAAGCGTATCGCCTCGGTGAAGGTCGATTCGACATCCGCATCGAGACGACAGTACTGCCGAATCTGAGACGGAATCATGTCGCCGTTGCGACCACCCCCGGCACCGGTAAAACGATGTCTCTGCACATCAACGGCTCTCTCGACCTGCTCTCGCATATCTTGACTCGACTCTCCCATCGGCCCCAGGATCACCGAAGGATCGACAGGCGAAAGCGGAACCCTGATGTCGATTCGATCGAGCAGCGGAGCCCCGAACTTCCGCCAGTAGCGTCTGACCTCCTTCAGGGAGCAGGCACATACCCTGTCCGGCCGTCCCAGATTACCGCACGGACAGGGGTTGACAGCGAGCAGTAATTGAAATCGGGCCGGATAGTAGCAGCGGCCACCGGCCCTGGCCAACTCGATCCTGCCGTTCTCGACGGGTTCACGAAGCGCCTGCAGCAGATCCCTCGAGAACTCCGATGCTTCATCGAGAAAAAGGACTCCCCGATGAGCCAACGCAGCCTCTCCCGGCACATTGCTTCGACCGCCCCCCAACAACCCCTCCGCCGACGAGGAGTGGTGCGGCGTTCGGACCTGCGGTCTCCGCATCAATCCCTCCTCGGCCCCGAAGAGACCTGCCAAAGAAAGGAGCTGGGATACTTCCACGGCTTCCTCATCGTCGAGGTCGGGGAGGATGGAGTAGAGCCGGCGTCCGGCCATCGTCTTTCCGCAGCCGGGAGGGCCGAATAACACGACATGATGCCGACCCGCCGCGGCAACTACCAGAGCCCGCTTCGCCTCCTCCTGACCCTTGATATCCGCGAAATCCTCCCCGACGGACCCGAGAACCGACGCGGCATGACACTCGATCTGTGGAGAATCGGAATCGTGCGCCCGCAGATCGTCTATGCGACCATGCGCCATCAGATCGAGGGCGTGCGCCGCTCCGGCAAGATCCCGGACGGCGACTATTCTGCCGGGTGCCACGGCTGCAGCCTCGTGCTTATTCGCCTTCGGGACAATACACCGGCGCACCCCCGCGCCGATACCGGCAGACACCGCGGGTAAGACCCCTCTCACCGACCGAATCTCACCACTCAACCGCAACTCTCCCATGGCGAGGATGCGACCGTCTGAGGGAGCCGAGGCCTGCCCGGATGCCAACAAGATCGCCAATGCGATAGGAAGATCGAAGGCCGCCCCCTCCTTCCGCACCCCCGCCGGGGCAAGATTTATCACGATTCGTTCGTAGGGAAACCGGTACCCGCTGTTTCTTATGGCGACGCGGATACGCTCCTTCGCCTCCCGAACCGCACCGTCGGGCAGTCCGACGAGGAAAATTCCGGGCAGTCCGGTCCGGATATCCACTTCCACCGAGACGACACTTCCAGAGAAACCCGATGGGGCATAACACAGTATTTCCATGGTAACCTCCATAAAAGGTTACCGGGTTTCAGTCACGGTGCTTCGCGATTTTACACACTTTTCGAGCCGGAAGACCTACTTCCGTGCTTTCAGCTCCTTGATTCGCCGTTGCACCATGGCATCACACACTTCATTTTTATCGTTTCCGGCGTGTCCCCGGACCCAATGCCAGCGAACATCCATGTTTTGAGTCAGACCGTGCAGTCTCTGCCACAGGTCTCGGTTTTTTACCGGCTGTTTCGATGCCGTCCGCCAGCCGTTCCGCAGCCATTTCGCCAGCCACGACATCATTCCCTGCTGTACGTACACGCTGTCCGTGTACACGTCTACCGACGGATTCCGTTCATCTTCGCCGTGATGTTTGGCCACTGTTTCCAATGCCCGAATCACCGCGGTAAGTTCCATCCTGTTGTTGGTAGTCGCCGGATCTCCTCCGGAAATACGTTCATCGATCTCGTCATCTCCGTCGTGCATAGAGAGAACGAACGCCCATGCCCCAGGTCCCGGATTTCCGGAACACCCGCCGTCGGTGTAGATCTCGAACACCCGATCCATCAAACCTCCCGAATACAGAAATTGTGCATTTGCCCAGAGTAATCGTCGCGAATACAGCATTTCATTGATTAATGCGACCCTACCACATATACTGAAGCAGATATACGGGGAGGGGGGATGTCGGAACAGCTCATCGCCAAAAATCTGGACTTCATCAGGATCTTGCCGTCTTGGGCACAGGAATTATCGTATAAATATTGTTCCAAAACCACCAACTTATACCTCATACACGGGAATATCCGCGATTTTCTCCCGAACAAGATGGTCGAAGGTGATTTCATCTTCGTCAGAATCCAGGAATTCATCTCGGAGGTTCTATTCGGCAACAAGGATGTGATCATCTTCTTCGACCGCTCATCGGGGGTTAACTTTTGTACCGTGGAGATGCGCCGAGAATATCTCGCGGCGATGGCCAAACTGCACCCGGACACCGACGAGACCGAGTTCGTCTCCGCCGATCCTACCGTCGCCTTCGGCTACATCGAAGAGTACTTCCTCCTCAACATGCCCAAGAGCCTTCGTATGGTGTTGATCGTGGATTACGCCGAGAGTCTCGTACCGAATACGGATATCGCCCGGATGGGCGAGGAGGACCGGTATTGCCTGGTTACCCTCAACAGATGGTCTCATGATCCTATCTTCACCCAGGGCGACTGTTCGGTACTATTATTGACCGAGAACCTCGCCGACATCAGTCAGCGCCTGGTTCGTTCCCCCAGTACAGTGAAGGTCGGCATTCCGATACCGGATGAAGCGATTCGAGTAAGCTTTCTACAATTTCTCGAGAGGAACGGATCACTCCTGCTGGAGCGGGGACTCACACCGGAACGGATGGCGAAGACCACGAGCGGATTGAATCTCGTAAACCTCAACCAGATCGCAGCGGAATCCTACCAAGAGGACCGACCGATCTCATACGAGTACCTCAGAGAGCGGAAAAAGGAGATCATCGAGAACGAGGCAGGCGGACTGCTCGAGTTCATCGAATCGGAGTTCGATCTTACCATGGTTTCCGGCCATGATTTCGTGAAGTCGCGGTTCAAGAGTGCCGCCAGGGCAATAAAACAGGGACGGTACGACGTGCTTCCCATGGGATATCTGATCGCCGGCCCGGTGGGGACCGGCAAATCCTTCATGGTTTCCGCCTTTACCGGTGAGATCGGCATTCCCATGGTGAAATTCAGGAATTTCCGATCGAAGTGGCAGGGCGTAACGGAATCCAACCTGGAGAAGGTGCTGAATATACTAAAAGCCATGTCGCCCGTCGGGGTGATGATCGACGAGGCCGACGCATTTCTCGGAGATCGCAACATGGAGGGCGACTCGGGTACCAGCAACCGGATCTTCGCCCAGATCGCCTCATTCATGGGCAACACCGAGTATCGGGGCAAGATTATCTGGTTTCTCATCACCTGCCGACCCGATCTCCTTCCCATCGACTTGAAACGGCAGGGTCGTGCGGAAGAGCATCTGGCCCTGTTCTACCCCGAGACGGTAGAACAGCGGGAGGACCTGTTTCAAACACTGATCAAGAAGTTGAAGATCAAAGTGAACAAGTTCTCGATCTCCGATATCCTTCGTAAGTTTCGCTACGAATGCTCCGGCGCCGATCTAGAGTCGATATTGATCCGAGCAAAATTCACCGCCGCCATGCAGAACCATATTATCATCACCCGCGAGGATCTGGAGGCGACGATCCGAGACTTCGTACCGCCTACCTACTCGTATGAGGTAGAACTCCAAAACCTGGTTGCGGTCCTGGAGTGCACTTCGCGTGAAATGGTCCCGAAAAAATTTCAAAATCTGGACCGGGGAAAGTTGATCATGCAAATCCGCGAGCTGAAGACCCTCCTCGGTGAACGAGAATAACGGTTCTGCTTGACGCCTTCGAAGACGGCGTGTACCCTTAAACAGCACGGCGTGGAGTCATACATGTAGTATGCGAGACATGCTCGATATCGTACATACAATTGAGAACGCATCAGTCGGAGGTTGTTCATGGAGATTCAAAGGAACCATTACGGTGCAGTAACCGATGGTACGAAAGTAGATTCTATCACGGTTACCAATTCGAGTGGGATGCGTATAACCGTGCTGACATACGGCGCGATTTTGAATTCGGTACAGATACCCAGACCCGAAGGTCAGCCTCTCGAAGTGACGCTGGGATTCGAGTCTCTCGACGGGTATCTGTCCGATCAGCCCTTTTTCGGGGCCACCGTAGGTCGATTCGCCAACCGGATCGCCAACGGCCGTTTCACCCTCGATGGGCATGAGTACATCTTGGAGCGGAACGAGAAGGGAGTCTCGCACCTTCACGGCGGGGTACAAGGATTCGACAAACGGGTGTGGGAGGTTTTTCCATTCAAGAACGAGAAGGCCGGCGGTGTAAAATGTGTTCTCACGAGTCCCGATGGTGATGAAGGGTACCCGGGCACGCTGGAGGTTCGATGCACCTACACCATTTATGAGTCCGACAATGCTTTTGATATCGAGTTCGACGCCGACACTGATGCGCCGACTCCCCTGAACCTTACAAACCACACCTATTGGAATCTTGCCGGCGAAGGAAACGGCGATATCCTGGACCATGAATTGAGAATCAACGCCTCGACATTCCTGCCCGTGGATGATTCGCTGATTCCAACCGGCGAGATCACCTCCGTCGCTGGAACCCCCTTCGATTTCAGGCAACCGAAACTCATCGGGAAGGAGATCGCACAAGCAGGCGGTTTCGACCATTGCTTCGTGTTGGACGGTACTCCCGGAGAATATCGACAGGCGGCGGAAGCATATTCGGCTGCAAGTGGAATCGGCATGCGGGTACACACTACCCAGCCGGCCATGCAGTTGTACACGGGGAATTTCCTGGACGGCACCGTCTCGGGTAGAAAAGGGAGATACGAAGCACATCACGCCTTCTGTCTGGAAACCCAAGGATACCCGGACGCACCCAACCGTTCCGAATTCCCCTCTTCGATAGTACGTCCTGGGGAGAAATACTCCCACAAAACCACCTTCGCGTTCTTCAAGTGATTCGGTCAAACCGCACGGTGAGGTTCTTTCAAAATAGCATTGTAAACGTGCCTCAGGTTCACCACCTTCGAACGTCTCCGCATCCGGAGCACCGCGCATGGGAGAATTGGTCAGGAAAACGGTTCCCGAAACTCTACATTATCGAAATTCTGCCGAAAATAACGGTAGGCGCGTCTATCGCCGCAGATCCGGCGATCATGGAAAGGGGCATGCGCAAGCGGGGTGAGTCCGGTGAGAAAACGAAAAGTTCGGAAGAAACCATTACCGCTATCGAATAGCGGCGGTCTGAGTTGTATCTTCCTCGGAGTAGGGAGCGCATTCTCGAAACGACATTATCAAACCAACTTGTTGATCATCAAGGGCGACGACCACCTTCTCATCGATTGTGGATCAAAGGGACCCCAGGCGCTCTATGAGCTGGGTCTCCATGTGACGGATATTCGAAACTTCCTCATTACCCACTCCCACGCCGATCATATCGGCGGTTTGGAAGAGGTGATGCTCATGAGCCGCTACTTCAGACGCGAGAAACCGACCATCATAGTAAATCCGGCCTACCAGCACCTCCTGTGGGATATGTCTCTGCGGGGAGGATCCGCCTTCAACGAGGAGCGGGACGGTGTCGATCTCGCATTCGGAGACATGTGGAAGATCATTCGTCCGGAATGGCGCTCGCAGTATCCCAGGGAGACATATGAAGCGACGATAGGAGAGATAAACCTGAAACTCTTCCGTACGATGCATATTCCGGACTCGACACGAAGTTGGCAGAACTCCTTCTGGAGCTGCGGTGTCGTGATCGACGACAGGGTCATGTTCACCAGTGATACGAGGTACGATCCGGAGTTGATCACCTCGTTCGAAGCGTTATACTCGTTCGAAACGATCTTCCACGACTGCCAATTTTTCACAGGCGGCGTTCATGCGGGTATCGAGGAACTCAAGGAACTTCCTTCCGAGATCAAGAAGAAGATGATTCTGACCCATTACGGAGACAACTGGGAAAAGTTCGAACCACTGGTGAAGGAGTATGGATTCAGGGCCCTGGCGGAGCAATGGTTCTACTACGATTTTCCCAAAAGATACCCACATAGATAATTGCCGATAGATAATTGCCGATAGATAGTAGATACTAGACAATTGAATATCGAGTTTCACTATTACATCATATATTTCCTGGCGAATCGGGCCGGTTTTTCCGACGAGGAGGCCTATACCATCGCCTACTCTTCTCAGTTCGTCGATGATAACATCATCATATATGAGATACAAACCGGAGATACGCCGTTCATCACCAAGCCGACGCAAAACTACGGTTTCTGGGATCGCTCATATCCGAACGAGGTGTTCCTGCCGTTCCATTTCGTGCCGGGAGGGCCTCGAAATTCGACCGGCAACAGCGGTGCAGACGGCCTCAGGAAGGGCGGTCCGAATCCATTCAGTTGTACGGCCGACTCTCGCAATTCGAAAGACCTTTTCATTGGCGCATTGAAGACGAGAAATCTCTACCGTATCGGGATAGCGGTACACGCGTATGCAGACACCTGGGCACATCAACACTTCTCGGGATACTTGGAAAAATGGAACGAATTGGATCCGTCTTCCGTGATGCCGGCCATCGGACATGCCCAGGCCTTGAAAAATCCGGATACAATCGAAGGAATATGGGAAGATCCGCGCATGCCCGTCGGCAACCGCGTTGTGCGAAACAGAGAACGCTTTTTCAAGGCTGCTCGGAAGATCTACAAATACTTCTGCGTGCATAATAGACGCTCTTTCGATGATGCAGATGATGTGCTCCACCGGCTCTCCGAGTTGATCGGCCCTCCGGGACGGGAAAAACCGGCAATGGAACGAATTCTCGACCTCATCATCGAGGACGGGATGACGAAATACGACCGGCAGGAATGGCTTCACTCGGCGCTGACCTCGATTCCGACGTCGGAAGAGATACTCTTCAAGGGATACGATAAACTCTTATGGGCTCGGGACGAGTTCTTCTACAAGTCTCGATTTCTCTCTCGTCGTCCGGTGCCGGCAAAGCCGAACTTTTACCGGAGCCGATTATATGCCTGGTATCAAGCGGCTCGAGATCACGTCAATGCAGCACAAACTATCTTCGGTGATCTGATTCGCGGGAGAAACGGCTGAAGAATCATCGAGTACGGGTTGTCGATATTGATCCTACCGACCAAGCACTTCTCAATATGGCTACCGTCCCGAAAACCGGCCGATATCACGATATTGATTCTCTACAAGTCCGACACCGCCGGTTCGAGCCGCTTCGGCGAGTAGGTCTGTATAGTAACGGGACTCTATCTTCGTGAGAGAAATTCCGAGTTCTTCGAATACGGCATACAGCCGGCCTCGCACAGCCTCCCCATCACTTGGCAATTCGCACAGCTTCTCGACTTCAAGGAACCATCCGAGCCCATCGATGTGATTTAATTCGACGGTTAAATTTCTCCCGGAATATGAGTATGAGTGCTTTCTTTTTTTTGAACACACCGTACAGCCGATTCGGAGGAGTAGTGTCGTAAACGCGCCGGCATCCGACACGGTGAATTCCTCCTCCTCGTTCACTTCCATTCCCCGAGACACACTCTTTCGTTTCAGGGTAACTATCGCCGAAGAATCCTGCTCCCGGAGCCTGATTGTCTCGATTCTCTTCGAATCATTCTTTGCGGTACCCGATTCGGAAGAGTGCGGCGCGGAAACACAGAAGTAGGTATCCTCTTTTATCCACTCTCCCCGATACTCATACAATCGGTCGAGTCGTTTTTTCACCGTTTCGACGTCATCTACCCACGCCTTCATCTCGATTTCATTCATCAAGACACCCATCGTGTATTGTCTCTTCCAGGGATGAGGATTGGGGGGGAGCCCCGCGTCGCCGATACGTTTGCCGGCAAAAAATATAGAAGGATACTGTCGATAGAACGATGATACCGCAACCGGAATACGCGGCAAGAGGTTGATGCAGGTAGTAGAACATTGGAATCAGGGGTACGAGCAGCGGAAGGGCGAATGTGACCCCGTACCTACTCCAGCGAACGGCCGTGTCGGCGCTTGGCGAACTATCCAAGCCGACCGCAAGTATCACCGATACCGCGATCCGTAGGATCGGCCGAAGAAAAAGAACATACCCATCGTAGTCTCCGAACAACAGAACAGCATCCAAAATACCCGGAATGAACCAAATACCGGTAATTACGGAATATCTTCCGATGAATTGTACCAACTCATTCTTATACTGCGGAAACATCCTGAGGAAAAACAATGTTGTGATGCTTGGGATCAGGAAGAGCAGCACATCAAATAGGAGATGCCGGAGGTACAGCGAACCGGTGTCGTATTCGACAGGAAGGGCCCTTCGGATGAAAAAAAAGGCTACGTAGATGGGGAGTGAGAGAACTACCATCCGAAGGGAGAGCAGGATCGATCGGACATTGTCCTCCAACTCGACACCTTCAAATGAAAGGAATAGAAGGTATGCTCCAGGAACCGCGAGGATGAGAAATAGCGCCATCAGCCACCCAGTTCCAGAAGGTCGATCCGGTCGGTAATCCAAGAGATATGTTTCCTCTCCTCGTCCTTCATCCGGCCAAATAAAAATCCGGCATCATCGTTCGCGGATAGGCTATGCAGCGTATCGAGGAGTGTAAACGATTGCTCCTCTAATTGCCGAATCCGTTTCAACATCTCGAGGTCGGTTCCCGGTTTACCCTCACTCACCAGGGTCAGGAGATTCTCGAGTTGCGCCGTTGATTCGGCTTCAGGCTTGAACATATGCTCCGCGGTTGTCTGTGCCGCAGCCTCGGCAATCTCCTTCGAATACTCACGTTCCTGTTCCAACAAAGACTCGATTAGCTTCCGAAGCCCAAGGTTCGTCGTGGCGTTGTGGTACTTTGCGTAACACGCCGCTACCCCGTTAAACCGGTTCACGATTGCACCCATGATACCTTCTCGGTTCATCGTCTCCTCCTACCCGCTTGAATCTCCCCTCGAATTCGTCAGAGTATACAGTGAAACTGGAAGATGGTCAAAACATCTTTCAATGCAACTGTCGATTCTGAATATATCGAGTTGAATAATCGCATTTTTCATCCTTCCCTTTGACTATTTATCCAAGGAATGATATAGTTGGTACTATATTTTTCGCAGAGGAGTAAGATTGGCCGGTAAGGACATTAGAAATTCAAACGACCTGAGAATAAATGGGCAGATCAAGGTCCGAGAAATTCGACTTATAAACGAAGACAATGGAGAACAAATCATCTTGCCCACCGTCGAGGCCCTTGATCGGGCACGAGAAGCGGGGCTTGACTTGGTTGAGATAGCGCCAAAAGCCAACCCGCCGGTATGCAAGATACTCGATTACGGGAAGTATAAGTTCGAACAGGAAAAACGGGTCAAGGAATCCCGCAAGAGGCAAAAACTGATCAAGATGAAAGAGATCAGAATGCAGCCGAAGATTGAGACCCATGATCTCAGTTTCAAGACCAAGCACGTGTGGGAGTTCTTGGAAGAAGGCAACAAGGTCAAGGTGACCATTCGTTTTCGCGGCCGAGAAATGGCGCATACTGAGTTGGGCCGAGACGTACTGGATAAGATCTGCGGCCTGCTCGATGAGATGGGTGCTTCCTATTCGGTCGATCGAAGACCGCACATGGAAGGTAGAATGATGTCCATGATCTTGAGTCCGAAAACAAAGAAATAATCTACGCGTCATGTCTAGGCATGCCCGGACGATCACAGTCCTTGGCGACACAGCACATCTCATTCTGTATACCAATTGATCACGAGGATACCATTATGCCAAAGATGAAAACCAGGAAATCGGCAGCCAAACGATACAAGTTTACCGGTTCCGGGAAGGTAAAGTACAAGAAACAGGGATTACGACACATCCTTACGAAAAAAACGACCAAGCGTAAGAGAAAACTTCGAAGTCTGGGGATTTTATCACCCGTCGAGACGAAGAAGGCGAAAAAACTCATGCCGTACGGCTGAGGCATCGTAATTTCACCGTACCTCAGACACAGTCCGAACTAAGGAGCAGAGCAATGCCTAGAGCGGTAGACGGTACTCGCCGTCATGATCGTAGAAAGAAAATATTGAAGGAAGCAAAGGGATATTGGGGAAGACGCAGCACGAACTTCCGGGCCGCAAAAGACGCCGTCGCAAAAGCAGGGCAGTATGCGTATCGAGATCGACGCCGCAGGAAGAGAGATTTTCGACGTCTGTGGATAGCACGTATATCGGCCGCATGCAGGGGTGAAGGCATCACCTATTCACGGTTCATGAATGGACTGTTGAAGGCCGATATCCGCCTAAACCGGAAGGCACTCTCTAACATGGCGATCGAGGATCCGAAGGCATTCGGCGCAGTTGTCGCCGAGGCGAAAAAAGCACTTGAATCCTGAAAACTCGGGTAACCGACGCCGAGTAGCGTCCTTGGTGGTCGTCGTTACGGGGCCTACTACCGAGGTGATCTCTTTGGCGTTCGAGGATATGTAGATGATTAGCATAGAAAAAATAAAAACCCTGGAACAAAAGGTGCAGCGGGCCGTAGAGACCGTCACCTCACTCAGGAAGGAGAATACCACTCTCCATACGGAAAATACCCGGCTTCAAAAACGACTCGCCGAATACGAGTCACGGATTTCGGAGTTGGAAATTCTCATTCAATCATTCAAAGAGGATCAGACGGAGATCGAAATGGGAATTTCAAACGCCCTTGCCCAACTCGACCGATTGGAAGATGAGATCAGTTCCCCCGGCGACGCGTCGGTGATAGGCTCCGAGGAAAGATCAGATCAGTCCACTACATCTTCCGAGAAACCTGCAGAAGATCCGAATATCACGGTAGAATCCGAGACTATTCCATCCGCCTCCGGAACCGTTTCAGAAACCGGCAATGAAGACACGACGGAACAGAGTGCCGAAAGTGTACAGAATACGGAGGAAGATGAAGAGCCTCAGGATGAGGATATCGACGAATCACCAGCCAATGGTGATGTACTGGACATCTTTTAATCGATCGGTAATTCGTCAAGCAACTCGGAACGGAGACGTGTATCGGTTCCTTTTCTTCGATACCGACTTCGTTCCTCGATACCGGTAGCCTGACATGTCGCGGTATGCGTTTACGTTGTAACGGAAGCACGTCGTTATGCGAATAAGTTTATTGGGCACTTCATTCTCGATTAGAGTAGATGAAGAACCCGAGTACATTTCAGACCTCGTCGATCTAATTTCGAGAAAGATCAAGGATGTCGAGAACAGCCTATCGTCGAAAGATCCGCTGAAAACAGCCATACTAACCTGTCTGTTACTCTCAGATGAGCTTGTAAAGGCTAGAAGTGAACTAAACGCTCTGAAGACCGGTTCGTCGTACGACGGTATTGCCGACAAGCAGGCCGAAGAGATCCTTGGTAGAATCGAAAGGCAACTGCAAATACTCGACGAATGGTGAGCGTTACACTCAGGCACCGGAAACATCTCCTTCGCCTGAGACACGTTCTATATAGTGCATAATATAGTGCTCATGGCCTACCGTCGGTATAGCAAACGGTAGTACAAACAGAGGAAGAAGCAATACGAGGAGACAGTTGCGTTGACATGAGCACAAGTTGCTACTACTATCAGGAGACACATGGCATTACTAACCAGCCAACAAATAGCATCGTACTATGAACTCTTTAAGAGTGTGGAGGTGACCTTCACCAAGGAGGTGATCGGGGCTCTCGGTCTTCTCACCAAACAGGTTTTCCTCAAGTGTATCGGAGAGCAATGGCCGTGCGTCATCTACTCCTCGTCGTTATCCGAGGCGAAGGTGATAGCAAACATGAAGAACGAGTTCTTCGATAGGATCCGCGAGGCCAATAACGTCGTGTCACTACGCTTCTCCTTTCGTCAAGACGATAAAAGCGATCCCCTCGCCTTCTTCGTCGGTGCGAAAATTACCGGGTTCAATCCTTACAACAAGGCAAACCCGAATCTGACATTCATCTCAATGACCTATACGCAACGTCCACCGGATGATTTGATCGGAACCCTGGGAATTCTGCTCGAAGCCAACATCAACTCTAAAAAACGAAAGGAGGAACGAATTGTCCTGACGGCGGATACGATGCGAAAGATGGGGATCAGAGATAAAAACACCACGGTTCATATAGAACAGGTACCACGGAAATGTATTATCCGAGATCTATCCTTTGCGGGCGCCAAGGTAATCACCCAAGGAGTAGCGAAATTTCTCGTCGATAAGGCTGCCGTCCTGCGAATAGACTGGGAAGATACAAAGACGCCGACGCTGGTCGCGGGAAAGGTTATCCGGTTTGAACCGGTAACCGGTCGAAAGGATCTTGCCGCGCTTGCCCTTCTCTTCGACGAACAGAGTATCCCCATGGATTACAAACTACGAATAAACGAGTTACTGAGAAAGCCGAGATCCGTTGCAGCCTCGGCAGTGGAATAGTCGAATACCCGATGTCTGAGCCGATTGATCCAACCGATAGACTAAGCAACATCCTCTACATCAGCATCCCGGAACAATTCGAGCGTACCATCGGCGATTTCGAAATAGACAGCTCGATATTACTGCCGGTGGAACTGCCTGCCGGTCAAGAGCAATGGGATCTCGAGGACCTCTCTTGGGAGATGATAATCGCTGCAATGCTGAAGATCTTGGCATACGATCCATCGAGTGAGAATGCCGAGTACTACCGTCAATTCGTTCTTGCGGTGAAACCAAACGTCGCCGAGGAATTGACCGTATCCGCCATCGAAAAAGCCGAACGGAAGGATTTTGAGGTCGCGGAAGAGATTTTCAAGGCCCTCTGCAACCTATACCCGACAAGACCGGAGTACCTTCTCAATTTAGCGATGGTGTACGAAAACCACGCAGGCGTCTATTTGGACATGGGAAAGGACCACTTGCATGAGTATTATCTCGAACAGGCGTTCGAATCGTACAAGAACGCACTCGCAACGTTTCCCGACTCTGCCGATACACTCTATCACGCAGGATATTTCTTTATTAAGAACGAAAACTATACACGAGCGCGTGAACTCTTCCGCCAATTCATGGAAATTGCGAAAGACGGAAAACGCAAAAATCATGTTCGAACGCTTCTACAGAAGATAGAGGAAACGACGGCCTCGTCCCACTTATTCACCGAGGCGTATGACTATATCCGGATGGGAAAAGAGGAGGAGGGTATTTCCAGGATTCAAGAATACCTCCACATTCATCCTGAGGTTTGGAATGCCTGGTTCTTACTCGGATGGGGATATAGAAGGCTTGGCGAATACGAGAAGGGCAAGGAGGCGTTCCTGAAGACCCTGGAATACAATACTAAGCAGGCGGATATCTACAACGAACTCGCCATCTGTCTCATGGAACTTAAGGAATATTCAGAGAGCCGCAAACGGTTGTCACAGGCCCTAAAGATCGAGCCGGGAAACGTAAAAATAATCAGCAACCTCGGAATTCTCTCGATGAAAGAAAAGAAAGTCGATGAGGCCATTTCGCATTTTACAACGGTCCTTGAGATCGATCCTGCCGATCCAATTGCTCAAAAATATATCACATACCTCCAAGAAGAGGGGTGAGCGTACCAAAACCCGCAGAACGGTATCACTCCACCATCGATCCACCACCGCCGGAACTCATGCAGCCCTCATACATACGACTCCTGTCTATTCCCTTCATCTCGATCAGTTACCGTTGAAACGTGGTGACGCATTTTCCATAAAAATCTGGTCGCTATTTGTAAAGTTTATACCGGGGGGGGTCGATGTACTTAAATAAGGAGAGCTCTCATCAATCGTCGGCGTGATTGAGAGCTTCTTCCCTTATTCTGATTATCGGACTTCCTTGAGATCGGTTTAGAGAATTCGTCGGCGAAAGGAGGAAAAAGCGGAAATTATTTGCCTAAATTTTATTTACTGAAATTTTCAGTCTGATTGTCGCGTATGACTGAGAGTATCTGAATGTGAGAGTACTCACATCGAAATGACCGGCAAGGATGCCGGTACGTACAAATTTTCACGGAGGAAAAGAATGATTATCAATCACAACATGAGCGCCATCTTCGCTCACAACAAACTGAAGATCTCCAACCATGATCTCAGTGGGAACATGGAGAAACTGTCTTCCGGCATGCGTATCAACCGCGCCGGCGACGATGCGTCCGGTCTGGCGGTATCTGAAAAGATGCGAGCCCAGATCCGTGGACTACAGCAGGCCTCCGACAACGCCGAAAACGGTATCTCCTTCATCCAGACATCCGAAGGGTACCTGCAGGAAACACAGGATATTCTTCACCGCATCAGAGAACTGTCGGTACAGAGTGCCAACGGAATCTACACCGATGAGGACCGCATGCAGATCCAGGTCGAGATCTCCCAGCTGATCGATGAAGTGGACCGAATCGCGTCCCACGCTCAGTTCAACGGTATGAACATGTTGACCGGGCGCTTCGCCTTGGAAAGTGGTGAGAATACCGTCACCGCATCCATGTGGCTGCACATCGGTGCCAACATGGACCAACGGGAGCGGGTCTATATCGGAACCATGACTTCTGCCGCGTTGAGTCTGAAAGCCCTGGGAACCGGTGAGCTTCTATCCCTCTCCTCTCCTGATGATGCCAACCGTGCCATCGGAGTCGTGGACATGGCATTGAGGCGTGTCAGCAAGCAGCGTGCCGACCTCGGTGCGTACCAGAACAGGCTTGACCATGCCGTCATCGGCATCAATATCGGAGCGGAGAACCTCCAGGCGGCCGAATCACGGATCCGTGACGTCGACATGGCTCGGGAGATGGTTGACTACACCAAGAACCAGATTCTGCTGCAGGCCGGGACTGCAATGCTCGCCCAGGCGAACATGAAGAATCAATCGGTCTTGCAACTGTTGGGATAACGCGTTACACTATAGCTTGAGATAAAGTTCCGTTAGTTTATGGTTCTTTGACATCAACCCACCTTGATATGGTGCTGTTTCATTGGGAGATTTCCCCGTCCGTTTCTCGGATTGGGGTTATCTCCTTGTTACACGGGGGCGAACGGAGCAGGAGGGGCGCGAAAACTCCTGGCTCCCCTGTGTACGGCACCAGATAAGGGAAGGCAAAGGATGCCTTCATAACCTATCAAGGAGGGTGACATGATAATTAATCACAACTTGAGCGCGATGTATGCCAACCGAACCGTTGGTATTGCGAACGAGAACGTAGCGAGTAACATCGAGAAGTTGAGTTCCGGCATGCGCATCAACAAAGCCGGTGACGATGCTTCGGGTCTCGCCGTATCGGAAAAACTTCGCGGCCAAATTCGGGGGCTCAACCAAGCCGAGAGGAATATCCAGAATGGCGTATCTTTCATTCAAACGACTGAAGGGTACCTGCAGGAAACACAGGATATCCTCCACCGGCTGAGAGAACTCTCGGTACAGGCGGCAAACGGCGTGTATACCGACGAGGACAGGATGCAGATCCAAGTGGAAGTATCCCAACTCGTAGACGAGGTCAATCGAATCGCCTCTCACGCCCAATTCAACGGAATGAACATGCTGACCGGAAGCTTCGCCAACGGAGCCGACGCGATCATGCAGTTCCAGGTTGGCGCAAACATGGATCAAAACGAACGGATTTACATCGGAACCATGACCGCTCAGGCATTGGGACTCCAGGCAGCCCAGGGATCGGATGAGAATATGTCCATCTCGACCCCTGATGCAGCCAATATGGCCATCGGAACCATCGACAGTGCCCTACGCACCGTGTCGAAACAGCGTGCCGACCTCGGAGCGTATCAAAACCGCTTCGAGATGGCTTCTCAGGGAATCGCAATCGCCGCGGAAAATCTGCAGGCGGCAGAATCGAGGATCAGGGACGTGGATATGGCCAGTGAAATGGTCGAATACGTCAAGAATCAGATTCTCGTGCAGTCGGGTACTGCGATGTTGGCACAAGCCAACACCAAGTCTCAGTCCGTCCTGCAGCTTATGTAAGGGTGGTGCCGATCCGTTCAAACGTGTAACGGAGGTTGCTGGACGTTATCTCCGCACACAACTGTTCTTTATGATGGACGGGGTCGCGCCCCCCTCCATCTTCTTTCGATAGATTATGGACCGGATGTAGAATGGTCACGGAAGACCATGAGCACCAAGGGTCCGGAGGGATAGAGTATGGAACTGGAAATGACAGGGATCGGAAAAGGTCCAGTTCAATCGTTTTCTTCGTCTGCAGATACGACGAAGGCAGCCCGAGTTCCCGGCAGGAGTAATCCGGCTGCGGTGCGGGCGGCCGAGGTTGTACGCAGGCAAAAGAACGAAGAGCAGAAACGAGATCTCCTCAATGAGGCAAAGATAGACGCCGAGAGATACTTGCAGGATATCCTGAACATATCCCAACTATTCAATCGTCGTCTCAAGTTCCGGATCGATTCGGAAACCGAGCAGGTCATCGTTAAGGTGATCGACGGTGAAACCGATAAGGTTATTAAGGAGATCCCCCCGCAGGAGCTGCAGCGCCTGTATAGGCGAATGAAGGAAGCGATAGGGCTAATCATCGACGAAAAGATCTAAGGCGCCGGGGGGGTGATAGAAGGGAATGTCCGACATTAGCATCCCCGGCGTTACCAGCAAATATAATACCGACTCATTAATCGAAGGACTCATGAAAGTGGAACGTGTGCCCGTCACACGCATGGAAGAGTCCGTCGACGAATATAAACTCCTCAAGACAACCTGGCAGGATATCTCACGGTATATTGGCCGGTTCAGAGATAGCGCCAAGGTACTGTACGACTTCAACAGTCCGTTCCGGGAGAAGAATGCGCTCTCTTCAGACGATGCGATCCTCACGGCGGAGGCGGCAAGAGAGGCAATTGTAGAGGAACGAGAGATCGCGGTACTGGAAACGGCGCAGGCGGACCGCTTCCTCTCGCGTTCACTCGCACTCGATTATTCGGTTCCTGCCGGTCGATATGGGTTTACCGTAGGCGATGATCAGGTTGTCTTCACTTTCAAGGGCGGATCCTTACCTGAGTTTGCGGAAGCGGTGAACCGTAATGGGAAGAATATCGTCAGGGCCGGATTGGTGAAGGATACGCCGGATACTCAGGTCTTGATGCTCTCGTCCGAAAAAACCGGTGTGACCAATCGTCTCACCTTCACCGATGATTCCGTCGAATTCGGATTGGCCGCGGGAATACTCAAGACTTCAGGAACGAGTAGTCGTGAGATTACACTGACCGATTCGGCCCTTCGTCGGTGGACCGAACCACTGCAAGACTCCGGGGTGACGATTTCCGATGGTGTCCTGCATGTACCGACCAAAACCGATGTCTCGTTCCGCATCGATCCTCCCGTGGTACTACCGGAGGGACATATTCTCGAAATTCGAGTCGCCACTCTGGTCCTTCCGGAAGATGAATGGGTCCCCCCCTCCCCTCCCCCGGGACCGGATATCCCCAATGTAGGCGGAGTAGATCTACAGGATATTCACATCGAAAATGCCCCCTCTCGAGTAGAAATCCCCCCGTGGCAGGCGCCGACACCACCGAAGCGAATAGACGATCTGAGCATCTTCTACACATCCGACGGCGAACCCCTCGCCTCGATTCAGGATATCCCGGGTGAGCAGACGGTGAGTATTTCAGCCGCAGATGTCGAAGGGCCGCTCACAACACTGAATATACGCAACACCAACACCCACAGAGAGATCGACATCTCGTCTATCCGTAGTTACGATCCCGAAGATAGAGGTGAGTATACCCCGGTCCGGGCGATCACCGTGGCCTCCGACAGCCGTATCGAGGTCGACGGCATTCCCGTTACCAGAAATTCGAACACCATCGACGATGTGATCCCCGGGGTTACCCTTCACGTACAACGAGAATCGGATCGTCCGGTCTCGTTGTCGGTAGAACACGACTTGGAGCGGGTGAAGGAGGCGATATTTCAATTTGTCGGACACTATGACCGGCTCCTCACCGAGATAAGTATCACGACAAGCAGGGATGAGTCGGTAATCGATGAGATCACCTACTTTGAAGATGATGAGATGGAGCAGGCACGAGAGAGATTGGGCATCCTTCAGGGCGATATCAGTCTCATGCAACTAAAATCTTCCCTTCAGCGTATCATGATGAATCCATATGAAACATCTACGCCAAGGGAGCTCTCTATGCTGGCACAGATCGGTATCTCCACGAATACGGGAGGATTCGGGGGCGGACTCAACGCAACGAAACTCCGAGGCTATCTCGAGATAAACGAGGATATGCTGAACGCGGCGTTGGAGAATAACTTCGACGCGGTGAGAGAGCTCTTCGGCAGCGATAGCGATAACGACATGATCATCGACTCGGGGGCAGCCTACGCCGCCGAACGGTATGTCAAACCCTATATCGAGACCGGTGGGATCGTATCCAGCCGCGTAGGAACCATGGATAGCAGAATCGATACCACCGAAGATAGAATAGAAGACCTCGAAGAGAAACTGGAAGACAAGGAAGCCCGGTATCGGCGGGAGTATGGAGCCATGGAGGGTGCCCTGCGTACCCTGGAGGAGAGTTCGAAATCCCTCGATAACATGTTCAACCGGAATAACGAGTAGCGGAGTACGGCACATGCAGATATACATTAACGATGATCTCCTCGACTTTACCCTGGAGGAGGAGAAAGTTCTCGGTCAGGTCACGAATGCCCTCATGAGATGGCTCAATGATGAGGGGTTCGTCTTCGTCCGAGCCGATATCGAGACGGCAACAGGAGAGGCCAAGACATTCGATGAAGCCTCGTTGTCGGAGGGAGATGCTATTCCACTGGAGACGCTCGCAACCGTACGTGTCACCGCCAAGATACCCGATGAGATACTGCTTGAACACCTGGATACCATCACATCCGTATTCCGAATTCTGAAGGAAGCGATTCAACAAAAAAATTCGGAGGTACTCGCAGATATAATGAGCGAATACGAGAATGCCAAGGCGGGGATCGATCGAGTATCCGGCCAGGTATTCATCCACCCCGATGATATCAGCGCATCGAAACTCGATGAGCTGATAGCCGCCTCCAAGATTCTCATGGAAGACAGGGATGAGGAACGGACGAGACATCTGGTTTTATATCTCACCCACGCCAATTATATTCTCGGAGATCGTATACGCGAAATTATCGATCCGGCCGCGGAATTCAGAGCAACATTGAGGAACTCGGCCGCCATCCTACCGAAAATCGAACAGGTACCCGTTCAGCTGCAGACGGGTAAGGATCGGGAGGCAATGAACACCGTTCTCCGATTCATCGAGACATCTCAGAAGCTGCTCAGGATCTACCCCCGTCTTAAGACTGCGGGGATTGTGGATACTGAATACGTTACAGTCGGCGAACGACGGTTCGAGGAGTTTTATTCCGACTATAATGCAATCCTCCACGAGTTGATCGAAGCCTTTACTCAGGAAGACAGTGTCCTTATCGGGGACCTCCTCGAGTACGAGCTATTGCCGAGAACCGGAGAACTACTGGATGTACTGGATGTACTCGATGGCCTACAACCGGAAGAGGAGGCGTAACATGTTTCTGATGCGCGTCAATTCAATGGTTGTCGAGGCGGATCCTGTCACGATGATAATCGCCGGAGCGGTTGTAATCGGTTTCGTACTACTCCTCGTCATCACGAGCAGAACCTCTGCCGGCAGCTCAACGAATACGGGAGGAGTCCGATTTACCGGCCCGGCATTCAAACGGCGCGCAAAGGCAATCGGTCTGACGAAGGGTGAGTTGAAAATCCTGGAATCAGCGATAAAACGGTTCGGCATCAAGAATCCTATGGGGCTGCTTTCCAACTCCCCCATACTGGACGCAAGTCTCAAACGCCTCATCAGCGAGGCAGACACCCAAATCTTCGAGGAGAAGGCCCGGGAAGCCCAAAAGGTGCTGATCTTCCGGATAAAGCAGAAGATCGAGCGTAACAGCTCGAGCAAGGCAGCGGTATCCGGTACCAAACAGATGACCACCGGACAAAACATCGCGCTATCGCCACAGGGCGGCGGCAGGTACCAATCGAAGGTGATCGCCAACCTTCGCGGGGGAGTCGCCGTTCAGGTACCGGTAGACGGAGCGGGAAACCAGCTCAGATGGAAGAAGGGAACTCCGGTACAGGCGTTTTTCTGGCGCAAGAACGGCCAGGGGTTCTCCTTCAACTCGAAAATTGTCGGGTATACGAATATCCGCAGCATGTCCGGATTGATGCTTCAGCATTCCAATACTGTGACACAGGCACAACAAAGACGATACAGACGGAAACCGTTGGAACGACCGGCGTATTTCTATCCGATTCGAGTCATCGAATCCGGGACAGGCAGAAACAAGACGAGGAAGGCCATCGTAGAATCGAAAAACAGCGCCCTGGGCACGATCATGGATATCTCTGCAGGCGGATGCAGTCTGAAAACCAGCTACCCCCAGGCGAGCGGCAGTCTCATAAAGGTTGAATTCGAAACCCATGGTCGGAAGCGGATTACGGTGTTTGGAAAAGTTATTAACGCCCGCAAGAGTCGCCCTGTGGGAGGGGTGATGCATATAATGTTCACCAAGATCTCACGCACGAATCTGAATCGGATCAACTCCTATGTGTATGACTTCGGAACTACGGAGTCATAGCCCTGCGATACCGGTCCGAAAATCGTAAAAAACGTTGACCTAAGCAATTCCAAATGTAGCAGTAGCTACATTTGGAATGTGCATGATCACTCTGT
>CAZAKE010000012.1:52174-55231 GCA_964485495.1 uncultured Spirochaetales bacterium | reverse complement strand
CGGCGGCGCTGCTGCTGGCCCTCTTGTCGCTCCTCTGGTTCTGCGGTCCCTTGCGAAAAAGTGATACGGTCTCCGCCGACTCCGCGCGACCGGAATCGACCTTCACGAGACAGATACCATCGGAGGACGAAGAGAGTACTGAAAGGGCGGTCGATACCACGACGAGCCCGGAAGCCGGATCGCAGACCAAATCTTCGACGGCACAAGGTTCGGCACCGGACTCCGACCGTATGCAAGCCGCTCCCGAATCGACCGTTTCCCCCTCCGAAGAAGCCACGCCCGAAGAGCCCCCTTCACAGGCGGATCGAACAGCCGAATCTGAATCCGCAGCCGCCACCGCTCCCGCAGCCAAACCGATCACACCGGCTGAGCAAGAGACCTTCGCGACAGGCCCTCATCTCGTGTATTTCAGGCCAGACTCCACGGCTCTCACGGATTCGGCGAGAACGGCGCTTCGGGAATTGTCCACAGAGCTTCCCTCCGATCACGAGGTGATTGTCCGAGGGCATTGTGCCCTTTTCGGCAGTGAGGAGGGCCGGATCGAGATATCCGAGCTCCGGGCGGAAAACGTGTTCGCGTATCTCAAGGAGGCCGGATGGGATCCCGTGCGGCGCGTGACAGTCGAAGGTGTGGCGGGACGCGATCCCGTCACCAGAGACAGAACCCGTCAAGATCTGAACCGTCGCGTCGAGATCATCGTCCGCTAACGAATACGCGCCTCGTACTCCCCTGATAGATTGCAGCGGTCACTTCCAGAGCGTATACTCCAATCCCTGGTCGTCGATACAGATGTTTACCGAGCCTACCGAGCGGGCCGGATCGCGGACGAAGGCCAGATACTCCCTGAGCTCGCCGGCAAGGTTGACCGAGTTGTGGGCCAGGATTACGCTGCCGGAGACGAGAGACCGTCGGGCCGCTTCCTCGATGATCCGGAGGTAGGAGCCGTCGGCGTCGATATAGAGGAGGTCGATGGTTCCGTCGAAGCCCCGGATCCAATCGACTGCGTCCGCTCCGAGAATCTCGGCCTCGCCTTCGGGATCCACCGTCGAGATGTTCCGCCTCGCCCGGTCGGCTTCGCGAGGACGGATCTCCAGCCCCACCAACCGTTTCGCGGAGTAGCACGCCCCCGGCCCGATGGCCGCTCCGGCGTTTGAGATGAAGGTGTTGCCGCAGAACACCCCTGCGGCAACCATCACCGCGGGTTCCCGGATGGCGTTGACGGCGTATAACAGCCGCTGCATCCGCGGGCTGATCCCGGTCCAGGGAATTTCGAACCGCTCCCGCACGGCCTGCCGGTGGGCGTCGAAGAGGCGTCGATCGTAGTCGCCCTCGGGCAGTAGATCGTCCTCGCGCAGCTCCCGGAGCACCGCCTCGACCACCCGAATCTCAGTGTCGGGCTCCTCCATCACGGGGTGAGGATCTCCGCGCCAATCCATCCTGTACTGTTCCCATCCCGGAACCGTTATTTCTCGTGCCATATCGGAACAGTATACCCGGACAGCGGGATGAGGGAAACGGCCTCAGGCGCCATCGACTTCGTCGGACTCTTCATCGGGATAGCGGTAGATCCGGCCCTTGCCGTCACCGAGCAGGAACCACCCCTCCTCCCTGCCGACGACAGTAGCCTCGGTGAGACGGACCTTCCCGCCTCCGCCCGAGAACCGGCGACGGAAGGTCCGCGCCGGATTGACTTTTTCCACGACCGCGGCTACCGTATTTCGGCGATCGACAGCCTATTTCCACAATTTCCGGACCACTATCATTGACTCCGGAGGGAGAATCGATGGAAAACCACGAACACGGCGGCATGCGGCGGTACTACGGAAAGACCTTCCTGATCGGTCTGGGATTCTTCACCATGGGTCTCATGGACATCCTCTACGACGCGTACGTGCCGATATTCCTGCGGGATTTCATCTCCTTGAAGAGCGTCATCGGCGCGGTGATGACCCTGGACAACATCTTCGCCCTCTTCCTGATCCCCATCGTGGCGGCGATTTCAGACCGCACCAGGACGCCGATCGGACGCAGGATGCCCTTCATCCTGGTCACGTTACCGCTCTCCGCACTCTTCTTCGCCTCGATCCCCTTCGCGGCGGCGAAGGGACTGGCCCTCCTGATCATCATCCTGTTCATGCTGAACGTGTTCAAGCAATCCGGGCGTGGGCCGGTGGTGGCGCTCATGCCCGACACGATCCCGGGTGAATATCGGTCCGAGGCCAACGGCGTCATCAATACCATGGGCGGACTCGGTGCGATCATCGGAACCGTCGGGCTGGCAAGGCTCATGGATCTCTCCATCGACCTTCCGCTCATCGGCAACACGGAACGGAAGCTGCCCTTCCTGATCGCCGGGGTGCTGGTGATCGTATCCGTGATTCTGTTGTTTCTCTTCATTAAAGAGCGTCATCATGACGAAAAGGCTGAGAAGAACGAGCCGATCATAGGGTCGCTGAAACTGATCCTGGCATCCAAGGACAGGAGCGCGGTGCTGGTGCTGGTATCACTGCTGGCCTGGTTCTTCGGGTATCAGGGTCTGCTGCCCTTCCTCACCATGTACTCGGTGGATTTCATGGGCGTATCCCTCGGAACGGCGGCCCTGGCTCAGGGGAGCGTGGCGGTGGCATACGCCGTGTTCGCCATCCCCTCCGGAATGATCGCCCACAGAATCGGAAGAAAACGCACCATCCGCATCTCCCTCATCGGTGCCGGAGCCGTGTGTCTGCTCATCTTCCTGCATCATCCGATCACCAGCGGCCTGGGAATGAGCGGAGGCCCGGCATTCGTCGTCTTCTGCGCGGTCCTCTTCTTCTTCGGCATCTTCTGGGCCGCCATCATCACCAACTCCTTCCCCATGCTCTGGCAGATGGCCACATACGACAACATGGGGATCTACACGGGTCTCTACTACTTCTTCTCTCAGGCTGCGGCGATCCTCTCGCCGCCGGTCACCGGCGGAATCAGCGACCTCGCCGGTCTGCGAAGCCTCTTCGTCTTCACCGCGGCCTGCTTCGTGACCGCCTTCATCATCATGGGGTTCGTGACCAAGGGAGAGGC
>CAZAKE010000012.1:49685-52074 GCA_964485495.1 uncultured Spirochaetales bacterium | reverse complement strand
TCGGCTTCGATGAGGCCGATCTTGATGGCGTAGTTGAAGAGCTGCATGTTGTTCTCGATTCCCAGCTTGTTCATGATGCTGGCCTTGTGGTTTTCGATGGTCTTCGGAGACACGTAGAGCTGGTTGGCGATCTCCGATGTCCTCGTTCCCCGGACCAAGAACCGCAACACCTCCTGCTCCCGGGGAGTAAGGGTGTTGTACCGGGTATCGGTGAGTCTGATGGCATCCAGTGGTAGTTCCTTGAGTTTATCGACGATCTCCGCGATGGCGTGTTGATCCATAAAGTGTTCGCCGTTCAGGATCCGATCCAACCCGTCCACCAGACTGCTGGAGGCCGAATCCTTGGCCATATATCCGTGAGCACCGGCCTTGAACGCCTCCGCGATAAAATCGGCACGGGTGTGCATACTCACCACGAGGGCCTTCATGTCGGGAGAAATCTCGAGTCCCTGCCTGATGAGCTCGAACCCGCTCTTTCCGGGTAATGTGATATCGATGAGGGCCGCATTCGGCGATTTCTCCTTGATCAATGCGATCCCCTCCTCCGCCGTGCCGCATTCTCCGACGACGATGTACCGGCCATCCCGGAGGAGAATCGATTTCAACCCCTCTCTGAGGGGCGGATGATCGTCTACTATGATGATTCTCTTATCGCTTCGCATCGGGCACCTCCACGTTGTTCGGAATTTCGATCCTGATGACCAGTTTGCCCTCCGTGTCCCGGATGATCCGCATCGATCCTCCCAACAGCCTCGCCCGTTCTCCGACATGAAACAACCGCCGGGAAGCGAACCGGTCCTGCTCGTGAACCGGGACCTTCGTGTCCGCCGCGACCCGCAAGATCAGAATCGGATGAGAGGATACGAGCCTGAGAGTAGCGGACTCCGACTCCCTCTCGCGGTGGAGATAGGTCAGGATATCCTGAACCAGTCGATAGAGGTAGATCTGGAGCTCATACGGCAGTGCGGTTCTTTCGATGCCGGCGGAAAAGAAGGAGATCGTGATCTTTGCCGATTTTGCGAATTTCGTACAGTATTGCCGGATCGTGTATTCGATACCGAACTCATCCAGGCTCGGAGGTTGCAGCCGATAGGAGAGCTGCCGAACCTGTGTGATCGACCGATCCAGCGTGCGCTTGATCTCCTGGCTGATCGAGTATTCGCTGGCTGCCGGCCCTCCGGTATTCTTGATCCACTCGTCCAGGACATCGATCTCCATCTTCACGAATGCAAGATCCTGGGCGACGGTATCGTGCAGCTCCCGGCTGGTGACACTCCGTTCGGTCTCATGGGCACGAATCAGATCACGAGTGAGTTTGAGGGTTCTCTCATCGACGAGAACGTCCCGTCGGCGGAGGAGCAGGAGGAAAAACAACAGCATCGTCAGGATCACCGCGAAAATAATGAAACCGGTATAGGCCCGCCATAGCGTCACGAGCTGCCGCTTCAGATACTCGTCGAACTCGATTGCCAGTCGACTGAGTGACAGATCGACGGCGTGTGCGACCACGGTAAACTGATCGAGCCTCCGGATCGAAACCGGTGAATGGTCCGATACACCCTCATTCGCAGCAAGTGCATTCCGCAACACCGCCGCGAGTGATGCCAAGGTTCCCCGAGTCAGACCGGTCTGCGACATGGAATACTTCTGCATCCACGGAAACGGCCCGCCGTCGGCGATCGGGACATTCGGGTCTTCGATCCAGGCAAGCACCGTGGTAATCTGGGTAAGGGCATCGAGGACATAGCTCAGCCTTTTACGATCGATCGGGCTATCACCCAACTCGGAAATATCAAACCGAACCTCCATCCATATCCCGTAGATCCTGTAGATTTCGTCTCTCCGATCGGTGACTCTGCCTGCCAGGATCTGTGCCCCCGCCGCAAGACTGAAGAAGGTGATGACGGCTGTAAAGAGCAGGATAATCGAGACGGATGATCGCCTGTTTTGTCTCAGAGATGAATCGTTCAATTGGAAGCTGACTCCGTTCTCTCGGGCGTTCCCTGGTATTTTCCCTATACTGTACATGAATCGGTGTTTTTTCTACAGATGCTTGAACGATCTCCCCACCAAAAAAAGAGGCAGAGAAAGTATGAATCGAAGATCGATTACCCTCTCTGCCTTGCCTGGTACCTTTTGACATGGGTGAAAAAAGTGGTCTCCGCCCATAGCACTTGATATAATCCGGTTCTACCCTGATACCTTCTTGTTATCTACCTTTTCTCGTATCTACCTTTTCTCCTATCCACCTTTTCTCGTATCCACTTCTCATATCCATTTTTTTCGACTCTCTTTCTTGCTTGCTTGCTATTTTCTTGCTTGCAACTCTTTTGCTAATTTTTTGTTACTCATTTTTTGTTACTCTTTTGCGACTTTCTTTTAGACTTTC
>CAZAKE010000012.1:19661-49585 GCA_964485495.1 uncultured Spirochaetales bacterium | reverse complement strand
TTCTATTTTTTTTCATCTCGATGCGCTTACCGTATACGGCATTGTATCAGCCGAATTCCCCCACCTCCATAGGGAAATCCCCCAAATTACTTGGGATCGCCTGTTTACTGCCGTGGATTCAGCGTCTCGAGGTGAGGGAGTAGGGTCCGACCGGACCCTATCTTGGGTGGGAGTTGCGGTTTGTTTAAAACAAACGCTGTTTTCTAAAATTGGCTCAGTTGACGGTCCGTTGGGTATACACCCGGGAGATATAACTGTCCGAGAACTGTTCCAACCGTTTGACCCAGGCGAGGAACTTCTCGGCCTCCGCATATGCGTCGTATGGTCCCATACGGAGCCGGTAGGTGATCTCTCCTCCGATCTCCTTGGTGAATATGCGAAAGGTAAAGCCCTTGTTCTGCAGCATCTCACGGGCGCTCTCGGCTCGGGCCTGGGTGGAGAATGACCCGGCTTGTATCCAATATTCCGTGACCCGAACGGTCCGGGGTGCCGGCGCCTTTTCAGGCGGAGGAGCGGCTTGCACCGGACGGGATGCCGTCGCCGCGGGAGCCTTCATCGCGGGTTGTTCGACCTTCGCCGGCACCGGCCGGGCCGGGGTCTCGGCAGCATCGGACAATCCATCGGTGTCGACGGTGATCTCCGGTGCAGGCATCGGCGATTCGGTTTTGCCGTCATCCCCCGAGCCGTCATCTTCGCCGTATACGATCACGAATTCCCGTGGCTCCGTCGTATCTGCCGGCTTCTCCTCGAAGTCGGGAAATACCTCCGACTCGCGGACCCATTCGATGGCGTCGAATTCCGATTCCTCGGCGGCCGCGGATCCACGGGTCCCGTCACCGTCGGCGCCGGAACCTACGAGCAGCGCCTTGTCCTCCTCAGGGAGGAACCAAACGATGCCGACGGTTATGACGACGAACAGAAACACCGTCACCGCGAAGAGTATCCAAAGTAATTTTTGCCGTTCCATATCGCTTCCTGTCTTCAAATTGGAGATACGGTTCGGAAATTCCGGGTGCGGCGGCAATCACTCCGGATCGACCGGAGGACTCCCCGCAGGCCACGATTCCATGAGCCGCTCGACCTTCGCCACCAGGGCACCCCGCGCTCCTGTGTTGGCTATACTATAGATATCGACATTTTCTCGCCGGATTTGAGCCCTCATGCCCCGTTGGGCCACGATTCTCTGCATTACTCGTATGGGATGAAACCCATCTCTCCGCAACGCACGCAGGAAGCGTACCGGCCAAGGGGCATCGACCCAGACCACCGCGTCGCAGAGCGAATGCAGTCCCATCTTGAACAGGATGGCGGCGTTCACGACGATATTCCCGCCTTGAAGCTCGCCGATCTTCTCGCGAACGGACTCCACCATCCAGGGGTGGACTATTCTCTCGAGCCGACGGAGGGCCTGTGGATCGGAAAAAACGATGGCCCCGAGCCGCCGCCGGTCGATCTCACCGGATTCACCGAGTACCGAGTCGCCGAACGCGGCCGACACCTCTCCCCGTTTCGCACGGAGGGCCTCATGGCCGAGTCCGTCTACATCGATGAGATGCCATCCGGCATCTTCGAACACCGCCGCCGCCGTATCCTTGCCGGCGCAGTACGTGCCTGCGAGTCCTATCACCATCTCAACCCATTCCCCCGGCAGATTCGAGTGATGCCGGTACCCTAATGCATCTCGCCCCAGCTCCGGCCGGCCTCGATACTCACCCTGAGGGGCACGTCCAGGGTGACGGCCGTTTCCATCTCCTCACGGACGGCTCCCGTTACGCCCTCGAGTTCCCCCTCGGGGACCTCGAAAATCAACTCGTCATGGACCTGAAGGAGCAGCCGGGTCTTCAACCCCTCCCGGGACAGCCGGTCTACGATCTTCAGCATCGCCAGCTTCACTATGTCCGCGGCGGAGCCTTGAATGGGAGTATTCACGGCGATGCGCTCCGCCGCCGCCCGTTGCGTCTTGTTGCGGCTGTCGATCCCCGGAATCCCCCGACGCCGTCCGAGAATGGTCTCCACAAAGCCGTCGGCGGCGGCCCGCTCCTTCACCCGGGTGATGAATGCGCTGACGCCCCTGTACTTGGCGAAGTAGGCGTCGATGAACTCCTGCGCCGTGGTACGGGGGATCTTCAGCTCGTTGGAGAGCCGGAAGGCCGACATGCCGTACATGACGCCGAAGTTAATCGTCTTAGCGATCCTGCGCTGCTCGGAAGACACCTCGTGCGGCTCCACGCCGAAAATGAGTGCTCCCGTGTGCCGGTGGACGTCTTCGCCGGATTCGAAGGCGTTCTTCAACGACTCGTCCCCGGAGAGATGGGCCAGCACCACGAGCTCGATCTGGGCGTAGTCGGCACTCAGGAATATCTGTCCCTCTGAGGCCGTGAAAGCCGTCCTGATGCGTCTGCCCTCCTCATCCCGAATTGGGATATTCTGGAGATTCGGATCTCGTGAGCTGAGCCTGCCCGTGGCGGTACCCGTCTGCACGAACCTCGTGTGGATGCGTCCGGTGTCGGGATCGATCATCCTGGGGAGGGCATCTACATACGTGGATTTGAGCTTTGACTTGAGCCGGTAATCCAGGATCATGCCGGGAACGGGGTCCTCCCTGGCAAGCTGCTCGAGGACCGCCGAATCGGTGGAATACCCGGTCTTGGTCTTCTTGATCGGCTGGAGCTTCCGCTCCTCGAACAGCACCTCCTGAAGCTGCTTGGTGGACCCCAGGTTAAACTCTCGTCCGCACTCCTCGTACACGGCGGCCTCGATCTCGGCCAATGCTTCGGTCAACTCGGCGGAGTATTCTCGCAACACATCGTCCTGCAACCTGATTCCGGCCAACTCCATCTCCGATAGCACCTTCACCAACGGCAGCTCCGTCTCGTAATAGAGGGTCTCCAGCCCCCGTTCGGCCAGCCGTTCTTTGTAGATGGAATAGAGGCGGTAGGTTATATCGGCATCCTCCGCCGCGTATCCGGTCGCCTCATCCAGAGGAACGTCGTCGAAGGTGCTGCCCTTGGGGACTACCTGGTCGTAGTGTATCGTGGTGTAGCCGAACTCCCGATAGGCCAGGGCATCCATGTTGAAGGAGTTGGCCGTCGAATCGAGCAGCCAGGCCGCTATCATCGTGTCGAAACCGATTCGGGCGGTTTCGATGCCCCAACGCTTCAACACCTTGTAATCGTACTTGTAGTTCTGGCCGACGATGGTGATCGCAGGATCTTCCAGGAGCCGCCTGAGCCGCTCCCTGACTCCATCCTCCGGCATCACCGTCTCACCACCCGCGACAAGCGGGATATAGCAGGCTCGTTTTCCCTCGAGACCGATGGAAAACCCCACCGGCCGGGCCTGCATCTCGTTCAGATCGTCCGTCTCCACGTCAAACGCGACGGTACCGGCACTCGCCGCCGTCTCGATCCACTCATCCAGGGTCGCCAGGTCGGTGACGGCGATGTACTCCCCGGTCTCCGCCGTGTCGAATGCCAGTTCCCCCGATCTCGCGGCCCTGCCCTCCCGCCCGGAGGCTTGCCCGGTGCTCGAGGCCTGCCCGCCGGCCAGCCTCTTTGCGCCACCCGTTGTAGTGGAACTCGGACCGGAGGTCTTCCGGTTCATTTCGACGGTCCCGGATGGGTCCAGACTCTCCACGATTGAACGCATCCCCTCCCTACGAAAGAGGGGGATCGCGGCGGCGGTGTCGATAGATCCGCAGGTCAACCGATCGATCTCCGGGATGTCCGGGACAGCCGTATCGAGTGTCACCAGCGTACGAGAGAGGTAGGCGTTCTCGCGGCCCTGCATGAGTTTCTTCGACTGCGATGCGGGACACTCCTCGAGGTGGGTATAGACGCCGTCTATAGTGCCGTACTCGGCCAGGAGCTTCACCGCCGTCTTCGGTCCGATCCCCCTGACTCCGGGGATGTTATCGGAGGAATCGCCGATAAGAGCGAGATAGTCGAGGATCTGATCGGGCCGCACACCCCACGCCTCATAGACACTCTCGGGACCGAGCTCATCATACCCGCCCCGTCTGTCGGGTTTGAGCACCCTGACGTTCTCGCCCACGAGCTGCAGGAGATCCTTGTCGCCGCTTACGATGTAGCACATGCGCCCCTCACGAACACACATCTCGGCGTAGGTGGCGATGATATCGTCGGCTTCGAACCCCTGCGCCCGCACCGAATTGAGACCCAGGGCGTCATGGATCTCCTCAAGTTTCGGAATCTGGGTGTGCAGGTCCTCCGGTGCCTTCTCTCGGGTGGCCTTGTACTCGGCGTACATCTCGTGCCTGAATGTCGGCCCCTTCGAGTCGAGAACGGTGGCATACCGCTTCGGTCCGTATTCGTCGAAGAGAGAGAGCAGGGTCCGGAAGAAGCCGAACACCGCCGAGACGTTCTCGCCGTCGGGATTGAACAGCGGGTTCTTCAGGAACGCGAAGTAGGAACGGTATATCAGGGCGTACCCGTCGAGTACATACAGGGGCTCTTTCATGGATTCCTCCCGGGACGGTCTCCTCACTCGCTCACCACCCCGGATAAACCTACCCCAAAGGGAGGTGTTCTGGGAAGCGGCCTCATTTTTCAGTAGGAGATGTCGATCATGGTCGGAGACTGCACGTCGTAGATTGAGCGGGGACCGAGTCCGGGGTGCCGTTGGGCCTCGAGGCGTCTGCGCAGCAGATCGGAAGAGGCGCGCATCGCCGTTCGAATCTCCTCGACCTTCGGGAAGATCGAGGAGAGAAGCCGCCGCCTCTGGGCCGAGGCCTCGGAGTGCGGATCCGGTAGCCGATCGAGGCACCGTTGTATCGCCTGGATCCGCCTCGTCAGACCAGCTTCTCGCATCGCATAGAGGTACGCCGCCTCGGTATCCTCCCGAGCGATGGCCTCGGATTGACGGTCGAGAGCGGAGAGATACTCTGAGAGCAGGGTATTCTGTCGAATGAGATAGGTTTCGGCCAGTCCGGAGGATTTATCCGGCAATATTGACCCCGCCGGAGACATTTTCGTTGTTATCTCTGTTGTTCTTCGCTATTTGCGCCCATGCATCGCGAAGTTCGCTCATATGATTCTGAACCTCCCGCAACACGGAGGGATCCTTCCGGAGATTGGCGTCCATCAACTGGCGGTTAAAATACATGTACAAGGAGAACAGGCCCTTGGCGATCTCGCCGCCCCGGTCGAAATCCAGTGATACCATCAACTCCGTGATCATATCCTGGGCCTTGACGATCTGATTATTCACGACATCCAGTTTCTTGTCGTTCTTTTCAAGGTGTTCGGCGGCCTCCTTGAGCGAACCGATAGCTCCGTCATAGAGCATGAGAATCAGCTTGCCCTGACTGGCAGTCTTGATTTTCGTTTCCCTGTACGCATTCAACCTGTTCAATGGACTCACTCTCGGCTCCTCCCCTCCCCGAATCAACGGAGGTGTCTTTTACATCGGCGACGCTCTGCCGTGAGTGTCACCCGCTTCTATCGTTGTAGGGCTGCGCCTTTGAAATACGGCCGCGCCTACCGGGGACGGGAATCACTTCCACCCCCCCCCATTCTATACTACTATTCTACAATCATTATATCGTCCCGACAGGAGATAAGTTTTACCCCTTTCGCACGATACGTGCGGTTTATCGCCTCCGGGACCGCGCGGGGACCACCCCGCATGCCGGCGCCGCGTGACACCGATCAAACACATAGTATATATCATCTCGCGTGCTCTATCAAAGCCGAAACCGGGACGATATCGTATCCTAACGAAATCAAACCGTTTATTAACACATCGAGTTTATGGAACAGGTAATCGTGCCGCTCATCTCTTGGTACACCGACCCGGATCGATATGATCGAACCCGGCTTCTTGAGCCGCATGATCCGTTCGATGATCTTGCTCGAAGACATGTAGAGCGAGCCGACACTCCCGCACTCGCCGGCCGCCACCCAATCGAGGGGATCGACGTCACGACCGACGTAGACGTAATTCATGTCACGTGAGGCACTGATGATGTCGTTGTTGACAAAATAGTAGGGGGCATGCCATAGCAGCGACACCTCACGGCCGGTCACCGCGAAATAATCGTCTTCGTTCCGGGCCAGACCGCGTTTGATGAAATCCGCATCCATCTTGAACCTGGCATCGGTCATGTTGAAGTACACGTAGAACATTGATCCGACCTCGTGACCCGACTCCGCGATCTCCCTGACGGCCTCGGGGTTTCTGCGGATGAACTCACCGTTGATGAAGAAGGTACCCCGAAGTTGGTATTCGGCTAAGACGTTCAGGATCTCCGTAAGCCCCTCCACCGAGTCCACCGCGTCGAAGGTCAACGCGACTTCGCGTCTTCGGATCCGTGAGCCGTGGCGGAAATTGTCGAAGGAGACGGCTTCTTCGGATTCAGGAAACGGCTCATACTGCGTTTCCGGGTAGGAAAACAGATTGCTGGTGCCGAATCCGGTGATATCACGGATCATCACCATGTTTCGGTAGCTGCCGGTGGAGAGCAACTCCAGATAGACCCGGTAGGACCCCGAGGATACCCCGGCAGGCTTCAGCGTCATCGAATCGGCGCTCCGCCACCCGGATTCTCCCCGATACCGGTACTCCTCACCCAGGACCCGGACCCCGATATCGGGATACGACGCCCCCTCCTCGCCGGCGGAGGTAGCCGCCTCGGCCGATTCGATGAATCCGTACGAATCAACCTGAGAGAAACAGATAAGACGGGACTCCTTGGTGGTCATGTTGTACGACTCGGTGATGAAGCTGCCGCTCACGATCACCTCGTCATTGGAACGCCACACGGCAGTGAGCGGACTCGAGTGGTAGAGGCTCTTGATGTCGATCCAGTTCGCATAGTCCCTGATGGTTACGCTGTTCTCCTTCACCACCGCCACATGGAGCTGGTCGGAGGAGAGAACCACGTCCCGGACGTGGTCGTCGGCGGTCTGCGTGAATGCGGGAACATCGTCCTCTGTCCCGATGCCCTCCAGATCGAGACGGAAGAGGGTCGTCTCGGTGTTGCCCTTCACTAGGCTGCCGGTCAAGACCGTGATCACGTCACGGGACGACCATAGGATCCGTTTCACCCGGGTGTTTCTGGGCAACAGCAGATACGGCAGGGCTTTTACGTCACCGGTGGAGGCGAAATCGTCTGCTTTCAAATAATAGAGGAAGAGGCTCCTGCCGCTCTTGTTGAGGAGGATCGTGTTCCCGCTCGGGGAGATCCAGAACGAATCGAAGTTGGGATCGAACTCGAAGGGTATCTTCCCCACGATGGTGCCGATCTCGAGCAGGTCGGCATAGAGAGACCTGGTGAAGAACTCGGTGCTCGATATCTGATACACCAGGTTTCCGGAGATATAGTATAGGTCGTTATACGCCGACCAACGGGCGCTGGAGATGTCTCCCTCCCCCAAGTTCCTGAATTTCTCCGCGATGAGCCGGTCTTCGGTCAGCTGCGTGATGGAGTAGTAGTAGAGTTGGCCCCCCTTCGCATACACGAAAAACTTCGAATCCGGCGACCAGGCGGCCCCGGGGCCTTCCAGCGACAGTTCCACGTTTTCCGTGATCACATACTCACGCTCCTCGGAGATATCGTAGAGAGTCAAGGATGCGTGTCCGAAGGAACTCGACCGGAAAAACAGAAGGTACATCCCATCCGGCGAAGCCGCGGCCGGGTTGATCTTCCCCGTCTGGACCGGATAACCGTTCACGAAGGCGGGAAAATCCTTGATCGGCTGCATAGTATCGAGGTTCGAATCGGTCCTGAAAACTCCGAAGCGATTTTGAATCTGAAGCTGATCGCTCTGATTCAGCATCATGATATTCTCGGGGAAGAAGGTGAGTTGTCGGATGGAATCGTTGGTAAGATCCGCCATAAACAGCACGTCGTAGCTCCCCTTCCCGGGAGAGTCGGCGGTGGCGCCGAACAGGAGATAATCGTCTTCCGAGAGATCCGTTCCATGAAACCGCACCTCGGCATAGGCCGAGACGCAGAGAAGGGCCAAGAGACTCCCTGCGAGGATACGCCAACTTTTCCTATTCATTCCCATGAGAATCCGGTACTCCCTCGTTTATTTTCGGCATATTGCTACTCTATACTTGAGGGTAAATATCACCGCGCCCCTGTGGATGTGGTCGTTATCGGGATGAAGCCGACCGCATGAACGCATCGAGTTCCGACTCGATCTTCTCCAGGACGTCCTGCATCGCGCAGAGGCGCCGGAGCGCGTGTTCGCCGTACACCTGCTCCACCCGCTCCATCGAGGAGTCCACCACGGCCTCGAATCCCCGAGCATCGGGTTCTTCGTGGTCGCGGAGACCATCGCAATACGGGCATCGGCCTGATGTGTCCCGTATAATTCGGCCGCAGTCGGGACACCGGTACCATTCACTCATATTCAGTCTCCGGGCTATAACAGCTCCGCGGCCAGCTCCGCCAGCCGGCTACGTTCCGACTTCTCCAGGGTCACGTGTCCGTACAGGTCCCGTCCCTTGAAGGCCTCTACCAGGTAGGTGAGTCCGTTGGAGCTGGAATCGAGATAGGGACTGTCGATCTGATACGGATCACCGGTCAACACCACCTTCGTGCGTTCGCCGGCCCGGCTGACCACCGTCTTGATCTCATGGGGCGTCAGGTTCTGGGCCTCGTCGATGATGATGTACTGGTTCGGCAGCGACCGTCCGCGGATATAGGTAAGGGCTTCGATCTCGATCAGGTTGTTGTTGAGAAGCGAGTCGGTGCTCTTCACGTTCGGCCGCTTGTAGACAGAGAGGATATACTCGAGATTGTCGAACAACGGCTGCATCCAATGGGAGAGCTTCTCCTCCTTCGCCCCGGGAAGGAACCCGATGTCCTTCCCCATGGGAATCACCGGTCGGGTCACCAGGACCCGGCTG
Source organism: uncultured Spirochaetales bacterium (assembly GCA_964485495.1). Classification (GTDB taxonomy): domain Bacteria; phylum Spirochaetota; class Spirochaetia; order CAZAKE01; family CAZAKE01; genus CAZAKE01. The sequence goes on along the minus strand of CAZAKE010000012.1, from coordinate 40,705 downwards.
TACGACTCGTCGTCCAGTACCTTCTTCAATCCGGCGGCGATGGCGAGCAGGGTCTTTCCGGTTCCCGCCTTGCCGAGGAGCGAGACGAGTTGCACCGAATCGTCCAGAAGCAGATCGAAGGCCATCCGCTGATTCTCGTTCAGCGGATAGATCCCGCAGACCGGCTTGATGTCGTCATCCACGAAGTGGATCTTCCCGGTTCCGGGAAGGTGGCGCCCGATGGCCTTACACTCGCCGGTTCCGTCGGTAAACCTGACGAACTCGTTGGGAAAGAGTCCGTCGAACGGATCCGCCAGCATGTTCCTGCGCAACTCCCGGATACAATCATCCGCGACGCTCCTGCTCCGGTAGCCGGAATAGAGCTGGTTTATGTTGACCGTCTGTTTCTCGTAATCTACGGCCTTCAGCCCCAGGGCGGTGGCCTTCACGCGGGCGTTGATATCCTTCGACACGAAAAAGACGCGCTTGCCCTCGTTCTGAAGGGCCAGGGCACTCAGAATGATCTTGTTGTCCACCTTGTCGAGAGGCAGATTGAAGCTTGGAAGGGGTCCGGCCGAATCACCGAGGTATACGCGCAGGATGGAGCCGTTCTCCATCTTCGCCCCTTCGTGGAGGTCTCCGCGGTAACCGATCTCCGCCAGCAGCCGAATCGCGTGCCGGGCATTTCGGCCGCGCTCATCGCTGAAAGTCTTCAGCTTGTCCAGCTCCTCGAGAACCCACAACGGTACGATCACCTCGTTGTCTTTGAATGAGAGGATGCAGTCGTGTTTATGGATGAAGACGTTGGTGTCGATCACGAATGTCTTCATCTGATCCTTGTCGCCGTTCCCCTGGCTCATCATTGCTCCGTTGACCTGGATTTTTCGGCTGCCGCTCGCAGAGTACTCACAGTGTACTCATTTCCCGAGTCGATTTCCACCTCGAGACAAAAAAACCTGCCGATCGCCTTTTTCAAGAGGACCGGCAGGCGGAACCTACGTACCGACTTCGATACTGGGTGTGTTATTTGCGATACAGCGCTCTGGCCTTATACTGCGTATGCAGGAGGTGATGGGACTTCTCGCCGAGAGGTTCGCCGAGGAAATCCTGATAGATCTTGATGATCTCCGGGTTCTTGTGAGAGCACCGGATGGCCCCCCGCTCGTCATCCTCGTAGAGCCCCATGATCCGCTTGTTGCGAATCTCGTCGGTAGTGCCGTAGGGCTGTCCGCCGCCGGCGATGCATCCGCCCTTGCAGGCCATCACCTCGATGAAGTGATACGGGGCCTCCTCTCCGGCTTCCCTTGCGGCCCTGATCTTGTCCATGACCTGACGGACGTTGGCCATCCCATGGGCCACCGCCACCTTGATCTTGGTTCCCGCCAGGTCGACCTCCCCCTCTTTCACACCCTGCATGCCACGGGCGGCATCGACCTTGACGTTGGGGAGTTCCTTCTTGGTCACCAGGCTGTAGGCCGTGCGCACCGCCGCCTCCATGACGCCGCCGGTGACGCCGAAGATTGTTCCGGCGCCGGAGTACATCCCGATGGGGCTGTCGGCCTGCTCCTCCTCGAGCTTCTCGAAGAGGATCCCCGATGCCTTGATCAACCGGGCCAGCTCCCTGGTGGTGAGACTCAAGTCCACATCCTGGTATCCGGAGGCGTACATGTTGTCGTCACGCTTCAGCTCGTACTTCTTGGAGGTGCACGGCATGATGGAGACCGAGAAGATCTTGGCGGGGTCGATTCCGACCTTCTCGGCGTAGTAGGTCTTGGTGATGGCACCCTGAATCATCTGCGGCGACTTGGCGGTGGAGAAGTTTTCGATCATGTCGGGGTAATACTTCTCCATGTAGTCGGTCCAGGAGGGGCAGCAGCTGGTAATCAGCGGCAGGGTTCCCTGGTTGGTGAGCCTGTGAACCAGCTCGGATCCCTCCTCCATGATGGTCAGGTCGGCGGCGAAGTTGGTGTCGAACACCGCGTCGACCCCGAGACGCCTGAGGGCGGCATACACCTTGCCGGTAACGATGGTTCCCGGCTCCATGCCGAACGCCTCTCCGAGGGCGACCCGGACGGCCGGGGCGATCTGCACCGCCACATGGGTATCCGGGTCGCGGACGGCGTCGAGTAACGTGGATGTCTCGTCTCGCTCGTAGATCGCCCCAACCGGACAGTGGGCGGAGCACTGGCCGCACTTGATGCAGGGAGTCTCGTTCAGTAGGACGTCACCTGCTCCGGCCATGCGGGTGCCTTCGCCGCGTCCGATGAACTCGAGGGCCCATACGTCCTGCAGCTTCTGGCAGACGTTGGCACAGCGACCGCAGCCGATACACTTCTCAGGGTTGAGGATGATAGACGGCGTCGAGTCGTCCACCGGAAGGTTCCGGAGCCGCTTCTCGAAGGTCACCTCCCTGATTCCGAAGTCCGCCGCCAGGGTCTGGAGCTCGCAGTTGCCGTTGCGGGGGCACTGGAGGCAGTCGTTGGGATGGGTCGACAGGATGAGTTCGATGACGGTCTTGCGGACCTCGTGCAGTTCGGGATCATGGGTGATTATTTTCATGCTCTCGGCGACCGGAGTCGCGCAGGCGCGGACCATCTTGGACGATCCCTCCATCTTGACTACACAGATCCCACAGGCGGCCCAGGGAGGAAGGTCCGGATGGTAGCACAGGGTAGGGATCTTGATCCCCACCGACTCCGCCGCCTTCTGGATGGTGGTTCCCTCCTCGACCTCGACCGGTATTCCACTTATCGTTAGCTTGATCATTGCTCTATCTCCTTGAACCGGTGTGTTCTCGAACCGGCTTTGTTTGACCGATATCGGAGGACGGCTTCGTCACTCCACCATCACGGCGTCGAATTTACAGACGCTGTAACACTCCCCGCACTTGACGCACAGGGCCTGGTCGATGAGGTGGGGCTGCCGCTTTTCGCCGTCGATGGCGTTTACCGGGCACCGTCTGGCACACACACCGCAGCCGATACACTTCTCGGGATCGATCGAATAGGTGACCAGGTCTTTACACCGACCGGCCGGACAACGACCCTCCTCGATATGGGCGATATACTCATCCTTGAAGTACTGAATAGTGGACAAGATCGGGTTGGGGGTGTTCTGCCCCAGTCCGCAGAGGGAGGCCTTCTTCATGGCCGAGCCGATCCGCGCGAGCTTGTCCAGGTCCTCAGGCTCGCCTTGTCCCTTGGTGATGCGGTCGAGAATATTGTAGAGGGTCCTGCTGCCGATTCGGCAGGGCGAACACTTTCCGCAGGACTCGTCTACGCCGAATCCCACGTAGAATTTGGAGATATCCACCATACAGTCGTCCTCGTCCATGACGATCATGCCGCCGGAGCCCATGATGGAACCGAGTTTCTGTAACGACGTGTAGTCGATGGGAGTGTCCAGATAATCGCTCTTGATGACGCCCCCCGAGGGTCCGCCGGTCTGTACGGCCTTGAAAGCCTTCCCGTCCTGGATTCCCCCGCCGATGTCGTACACGATCTCCCGCAGGGTCGTGCCCATGGGCACCTCCACCAGGCCGGAGTGGTTTACCTTGCCTACCAGGGCGAACACCTTGGTACCCTTGGAATCTTCGGTGCCGATGCTTGCAAACCAGGCGCCGCCCCGGTGGATTATCACCGGCACGTTGGCATAGGTCTCGACGTTGTTGATGACCGTCGGCATATCCCAGACTCCCTTGTCCGACGGAAACGGCGGCCGCGGGATGGGCATTCCCCGTTCACCCATGATCGAGGCGAGGAGCGCCGTCTCCTCGCCGCAGACGAAGGCCCCGGCCCCGAGCCGGATCTCGATATCGAACGAGAAGTCGGTGCCGAGGATATTGTCTCCCAGGAGACCGAGTTCTCGGGACTGCTCCATGGCGTTTCGGAGTCGACGGATCGCCACCGGGTACTCCGCACGGATATAGATATATCCCTGGGCGGCCCCTACCGTGTAGGCGGCGATGGTCATGGCTTCGAGGATGGAGTGGGGATCACCCTCGAGAGTACTGCGATCCATGTATGCCCCGGGATCGCCCTCGTCGGCGTTACAGACCACGTACTTCCTCTCTCCCCGGGCGTCCTTGGTGAGTTTCCACTTCAGCCAGGTCGGAAATCCCGCGCCTCCGCGGCCGCGCAGACCGGCGGTCTTGAGCTCATCCAGGACCTGATCCGGCGTCATCTCGAAGAGCACCTTCTCAAGGGCGGCGTACCCGTCCCTGGCGATATACTCATCGATCCGGTCGGGATCTATGATGCCGCAGTTACGTAGTACGATCCGGAACTGCTTCCGGTGAGAGGAGTACTCCGGTGGGGCATGTGTCACCGGGGTGTAGCGGAGGCGGTCGACGACACGCCCTCCGACGATCTGCTCCTTGACCAGTTCCGTCGCGTCCGCTTCGGTCACCCCTGCGTACACGGTACCCGCAGGGAGCACCTTCAATATCGCACCCTCGGATCCGAACCCGAAACTGCCGGTCTTGACGACCTGCACCTCATCCTTGACGCCTTGATGCTCGCACTCGTGGATCAGGCGCCGATAGACCTCATCCTGAGCCTTCGTGCTGTTCTGATCGCCGCTCCCGACTAAAATATATTGTTGAAAGGACATCGCTATTCACTCTCCTCGATAATGTCGACCGCCGGACGGTCGCGGATCAGATCGTTGATGAGCACCTTCCCGAGGAGGTGTTTTCGCACGATCTTGCGCGCCTCCTCGGCGTCCACCTTGCCGTAGATGATGTCCGGCATACCCGGCATGATCACCTCCACCGTGGGCTCCGCGTAGCATAGCCCCATACAGCCGGTCTGTTTGATGACCACGTTGCCGATCTCCTGCTCCTCGATCTCATCTTTAAACGCCTGCACGGTCACATCCGCCCCTGCGGCGATGCCGCAGGTACCGAGTCCGACGATGATGCGGATCTGCTGGGCATCACCGGCCGGAGCGGTAATCGCCTTTCTCGCTGTATCTCGGAATGCTTTGAGTTCTTCTCGTGTTAACTTCGCCATTCTCTCTCTCTCCTTGAATCGTGAATACCGGGATCTACTCCGGGGTTCCGTCGATTTCCCGGTCACTCACCCCGAAACCTGGCGAGTATCTCCGGAAGCTGGTTCTTGGTCACCTTGCCGAACACCTCCTCCTCGATGACAAGCACCGGAGCCAAGCCGCAACAGCCGACGCAGCGCACGGCCTCGATGGAAAACTCGCCGTCTTCGGTCACCTGATTGACGCCGATGCCCAGCAGGTTCTCCATCTCTTGGATGATGTCCTCGCCGCCCTTCAGATAACAGGCGGTTCCCATGCATACCTGAATGTTGTGTCTTCCCGGCTGCGTGAGTTTGAAGAAGTGATAGAATGTGACGACCCCGTAGATCTTGGCCAAGGGCACTTCGAGGATCTCGGCCACCTTCATTGCGGCCTGCCGGGAAATATACCCGAACTCCTCCTGTACCTTGTGAAGAATCATGATGAGGTTACCCGGTTTCTCCCGCCACTCTTCGATAAAGTCGAGGAGTTCCTGTGAGAAATCGATTTCTACTCTACTATATATAGACATGAAGCCTCCGATCCTCCGCGCGTCGCGCGGGTATATTCAGCGTCCCAAATATCGGCAACTCCTATGGTGCAGGTCCGCCATTTTCATGATACCATAGAATCCGGTGGAGCCATAGGTCCTGCCGACATGCGACGCGCCGAACTATACTCTATTAATGCACGAAAATCAATAGTATTACATTAATTATCAGTAATATTGTGATTGTTTATTGGATATTAGTATGATACAATGCTTTTTATGATATACTTCTCTATTTATTGTGCGGGTATTCACAAAATAAATCTATCCGCCGTGGTCGGCAGCGTCATCTTCCGAGTTTGTGCAAACTAGTGTAGAATGGATGAAATTTTGAACACGGCGTTTTTTGAAATTGCCATACCCTTTAGAAATTTTAGTTCGTTACATATCTGGAATTAGGATTTTGGCCCTATAAAAGGTTCTTTCAAAATGGTTTTTTGGAAAGAGTCTCGATGCTTTGGTTATTTAGGAGGATTCTGAGATGAACAAAGAACTCGTGATTCGTCTATCGAAATACAGACGGCTCCTCTACAAGCTTAGAGCCCTCGGACTGGCCCGAGTCTTCTCGAATAATCTCGGCGATGCCATCAGCGTGGCACCCTCTCTGGTTCGGAAAGATTTTTCGATGCTCCAGATACCCGGCAACAAACGGGGAGGATACGACATCGAGGAGTTGATCGAATGTCTCGACACCGTACTCGGAAGAGATAAACCGCAGAACGTGGTGGTTGTCGGCTGCGGCCGGATCGGCACCGCCCTGATGCAATACCGGGAGTTCAGCACCGAAGGAATCCGTATAGTCGCCGGCTTCGATATCGAACCGAAAACCATTCGCAATCCTACGGACGTGCCGGTATACAACATGGAAGAGTTGCCGGAATTCGTCAAAACACACGAGGTCAGGGTCGGCATCCTCGCGACACCGGAGAGTGTCGCCTCGGAGGTCCTCGATCAGATGCTGCGCAGTGGTATTCGAGGCGTCCTCAATTTCGCCCCCGTGGAACTTAAATGCCTCCGTGCGGAAGACTGCCCCGACAACCGCAGATGCGTCGTGCACAACGTGAATTTGGGGATCGAGCTCGAACACCTCTTCTACCAGATTAACGTCATGGACGAGAAGTCTATCCGCGACTCCAGTACGGGCAACTAACATCACGGACGGAGTGAGTAACCATGCGAGAGGCGCCTCTCTATGAGCAGTGACCTCCTTTCGACCGGGGTGTCTCCGGCGGCGTATACGGCCATCCTCGTCGTCATCGCGGTCGCGCTCGTGATCGTCTGTGTCCTGCTGATACTACTGCTCGTCTCCCGGAGGCGGCCAACCGGGCCGGCGGCAGGCGGCGAGTTTCTCGAACGCGTGTTGCACCGTCTCGACACCCTGGACTCTCTCACGAAGGACCTGCGGGGACTCCACGCGGTGCTGGCGGTACCCCACCTCAGAGGCGTCGCCGGCGAGACGATGCTGGGCGAACTCCTCCGTACCTGGCTTCCTGCCAGATCATTTACCCTTCAACATCGGTTCGAAGACGGCACACGCGTCGACGCGGTCATCAAATTGGGCGACTACCTCGTACCCGTAGATGCCAAGTTCCCCATCGAACGGCTGGGATTGAAGCCGGATGGAGGCACTCCCCGCCCCACCGCGGCGACGGCCGACGACCTCGGTCGGCATGATCAACCGGAACCACCGCCCGTCGCCGAACCGGTCCTCGAACTCGATGCCAAGGGGCGGCGCACCTTTCTCTCCTATGTAAACGACATCGCGAACAAATATATCAAGCCCGAAGAGGGCACCATGGAGTTCGCCCTCATGTATCTCCCGTCCGAACGGATCTACTACGCGACCTTCGCCACCGGTAGTCACGGCCTCTTCGAGGAGAGCCTCCGCAGAAAGGTGGTGCCGGTCAGCCCGACCACCCTCTTCCTCTACCTCCAGACGGTGGCATACGGGTTGTCCGGGTTGGCGATCCCCGAATCCCGGGAGATGCTCATGCAGAGCCTCTCCCGGCTGCGGCAGGAGCTCGAGGAGATGGAGACCGGATACCGTCTCGCCGGAACCCACCTCAGGAACCTGGTCAAGGCCTTCGATGAGTCCCGCCATACCCTCGAGCGTGTCCGCCGTACGGCCGGCCGTATAGACGCTGTCGACGAGTGCGATTGAGCCTGCATCTACCGCACCCGTACGGTGAGGAGCAACGGGAGATGATCCGAATACCCGGTTCCGGTATAGCTGCGCCACCGTTTGGGATATCCCTCTCCATCGAGCAGAAACTGGGGAGCCACGACTTCGAACCGCTCCACGGTATAGCCCGACTCGTCGAACAGGCCGGGAGAGAGGAGAAAGTGATCGATCCGTTCCCACTCACCCTTATACGCATAGCTTCCCCCGGCACCATCTCCTGACATCTGCTCGGTATCGAGCCAGGGAGAATAGAGGACCACGCCTTCCATCGATCCCGCAATCGTCCGCGCCGGGCCATCGCCCCGGGCGGTATATATCCCCGCCCGGGCGGGGTCATCGGTAACCAGGAGGACCGCTCCCTCCAGGCCGGGAAATCCCGCAGGCCACGGAATGTCACGCGGCCATGAGGTACGGTCTGCGGGAAAGGGCATCAGGGCTGTCCGGTAGATACCGCCGGTCTCGGCATACTCGTCGATCCTCTCGTTCAAGTCACCGGTGACTATGACATCGGCATCGGCATCGATACGCAGGATGTCCGACACTCTGGCGGCGACCACCGACGCAGAGAGAAGGCGCTGTCCCTCGGTTGGTTCCGCACCTCCATATTTCGACTTCCAGTGGTTGTTAAACACATACAGGACTCGGCCCCCGAGTTCCAGCCGCACCTCCATTATGTCGCGCACCCGTTCCGCGCCGGCCAGTGTTGTCCGGTGGGTACGGAACCCGATCACGGGCAGACGGCTGAGGAAACCGACCGTGGCCGCCGATCCCTCCGATGAGCATGTCAGCAGGTAACGGTATCCGCAGGACTGTAAATACATCTCATCCAGGTCCTCCAACACCCGCCCGTTCTCCACCTCCTGGAGGGCCACCAGATCCGGGCAGTCACGACACGACCTCCGCACCGCCTCCGCGACGTTGTACAGCTTGGCATGGTACAGGGCGGTATCCCAGTCGCTGGAACCCGGATCGAATTCCGGATACTCACTTCCGTCATCTACCGCGTCGAACAGGTTCTGGACGTTATAGGTGAGCAGCGTCACGGTTCCGTCGGTAGCGGGAGAGAAAGAACAGCCGCATCCGAGCACCGAAAGACTCAGATAGATCAGGAGAAGACCGGTGGAGGTCACGTCCTTCAATTTCCGCCGCGCTCCCCCCGTCTTCGCAACCGTACCCCTCACTCCCTCCCCCCCTGGGCCCAATCCAACTCCGTTCATACGCACTCCTTCTTACTGTATTCTTCCTGTATTCTTCATCGCCGTTCATTCTAGGTTAGGGCGAGTTCGTTCCTGCCGCTTCGCCGAAATTACAGGTTTTTCCGACATTTTCTCCGGCATCGACGAGGAACGAAGCCGGTATCACAGCAAAGGAGGTGATCTGCGTCACACCCTTACCTGCTTTTCGAATTGCCGGTATGGATTTCGACTGCCTTGACGGTCCATGACATTGGTGTTCTACTATCCGGCTGTGAACCACGGACCGAAACAAAAATCCACACCTGCCGCCGACCGGCCCGGAGAGAAGGATCGCGAGCGCGACGCGCGAAAGCCGAAAAGACGACGAAAGCCTCCCCCAAAAAATCGTATTCCCGAGGTAACCTACGACCCGGCCTTGCCGATCTCCTCCCGGGCCCGAGAGATCGCGGAGACGATCCGAAGGGAGCAGGTCGTGGTGATTGCCGGGGAGACCGGCTCGGGAAAGACCACTCAGATCCCCAAGATCTGCCTCGAGGCTGGTCGGGGGCGCCGGAAAAAGATCGCCCTGACGCAGCCCCGGAGGATCGCGGCGGTGAGTGTGGCCGAACGGATCGCCGAAGAACTCGGGGAGGAGCCGGGAGACTCCGTCGGATACAAGATACGGTTCTCCGAGCGTGCCGCACCGAAGGGCCCGATCAAGGTCATGACCGACGGGATGCTGCTGATGGAGGCACAGGCCGACCCGATGCTGCGCGGGTACGATACCGTCATCGTCGACGAGGCCCACGAGCGCAGCCTCAACATAGATTTCATCCTCGGTATCCTCCGGCAACTCATGACGAGGCGCGAGGACCTCAAGGTGATCATCACCTCCGCCACCATCGATACGCGGAAATTTGCCTCGAGCTTCGACGACGCCCCGGTAATAGCGGTATCCGGTCGCATGTTTCCGGTGGAGGTCAGATACCGGGGCGAGGACGACTTCAACGAGACCGTGACCACATACGCCGAACGTGCGGCGGAGGCAGCCCGGAGCCTCATGCAGGAGGGGCGCCACGGCGACATGCTGATCTTCATGCCGACGGAGCAGGATATACGCGAGACCTGCGAACTCCTACGCCCTTCGGGAGACCGGAATTCGGGTTTGAGCGCAGGATTACATCCGGAACGGATCGAGGTGCTGCCCCTCTTCGCACGGCTCTCGTCGGCGGACCAGCACAGGGTATTCGGCCGGGTGAAGGGCCGCAAGATCATCGTGTCGACAAATATCGCCGAGACGTCTCTCACCATTCCGGGCATTCGCTACGTGGTGGACTCGGGGGTAGCCCGGATCTCCCGATATTCGCCCGCCGGCCGTACGACCTCGCTGCCGGTAGTTCCGATCTCCCGGGCGAGTGCCGATCAACGGGCGGGCCGGTGCGGGCGGGTCGAGGACGGCATCTGCGTCCGCCTCTACTCCGAGGAGGATTACTCGCGGCGTCCGCTGTATACCCCGCCGGAGATACTGCGCTCCAACCTGGCGGAGGTGATCCTGCGCATGCTCTCGCTGCAACTTGGTGATCCGGGGAATTTCCCCTTCGTCGATCCGCCGCCGGGACGCAGCATCTCCGACGGAATCGCCATCCTCAAGGAGGTCGGTGCCGTGCGGACCAAAGGGAAAGACCGACAGACCCTCACATCCCTGGGCCGCAAGATGGCGAAGCTTCCGTTGGACCCTCGGCTCTCACGGATCCTCCTGGAGGCGTCGCACAGGCGGTGCCTCGAGCAGGCGGTCATCGTCGCCGCGGCCCTCTCGATTCAGGACCCTCGGGAGCGCCCCGCCGAGAAGGAGAAGGAGGCGGACGCCCACCACAAGGCCTTCAGCCACGGAGATTCGGACTTCAACGCCCTCCTGGCCATCTGGCGCGCCTTTCGGGCGGCCGGCCGTCCCGGATCCTCCGCCGCACGCAGATTCTGCAGGAACAACTATATCTCCTACCGGCGGATGCGGGAATGGCGGGACATCTATATCCAGCTCCGAGACGAACTCGCCGACGATGGACTCGAGGACGAGTTGCCTGAGGACACCGGTATCGGCGACCCGGCGTACGACCGGCTCCACATCTCCCTGCTCTCGGGGTTCCTCTCAAACGTGGCCGTCCGTAGGCGCGGTACCGAATATGCGGCGGCCCGCGACAGGACCGTTCACCTCTTCCCCGGCTCCGGCTTGTTCGATTCCCCGCCCTCCTGGATCAGGGCGGCGAAAATGGTGGAGCCCTCCCGCCTCTACGCCCGGGGAGTCGCGGCCATCCAACCAGCCTGGATCGAAAAGGTGGGTCGCCATGTCTGCACCTACACCCATACGAATCCACGATGGGACGATATCCGGAAAACCGTCGTGGCCACCGAGAGGGTCAGCCTGTACGGCCTGGTGATCGAAGAGGGACGGACGGTGCGGCTTGACTCCATCGATCGAAAGACGGCGGCGCACACCTTCATCCGGGACGTCCTGGTGGGGCCGGCGGCGGAGGCGTTCGAGGAGAACAGGACCGATGAGGAACCTGAGGTTCGGGTCGGAGAGAAGACCCTGCGGGCCCTTCCGGCCGTAATCAGGGAGAACCGGCGGCTCATCGACACGATGAAGTCCCTGGAGGCGAAGCTGCGTCGGAGAGACATCCTGGTCCGGACCGACGATCTGGCCCGGTTCTACGGGGAGCGCACCGGTACCCGGGCGTACGATCTGATATCCCTGAAGAAGTTCGTCGAGGAGACCGGCGCCGATGCCGTCCGTATGACCGCGGAGGATATCACCAACTACCTGCCGACGGGGGACGACCTTTCGGGCTATCCCGAGACGATCACCCTCGCAGGAGAGGATGTCACATGCAGGTACACCTTCGATCCGGACGATCCGGCGGACGGGGTGACCCTCAACGTTCCGGTCTCCGCCGCGGCGCGGATCAGTCCGGAGGCGTTGGACTGGATCGTGCCGGGACTCTACCGCGAGAAGATCGAGGCACTGGTCCGCGGGCTGCCCAAGCGGTATAGACGGCGACTCACGCCGGTCAATTCGGTGGTGGACACGATCACGACCGAGATGCGTAAGGGGAAGGCGCCTATGCCGGAGGCACTATCTGAGTTCGTTTCCCACCGATTCCGGATCGATGTTCCGCCGAAGGAGTGGCCCATGGACGCGATCCCTCCTCACCTGCAGTTCCGAATCGCCCTGACATCACCGGAGGGGGTCGAGTTGTCCTGCGGCAGGGGTTCCGGCGGCCTGACTGGCGAGACGGAATCCGGCTGGGTCGAGGCGGAGGCGGCGAAGCACGAGCGTCATGGGGTCAGGTCGTGGGAGTTCGACCCGATTCCGGAAGAGATCATGCTCCGGCCTCCCCCCGGCACCGCCGCTCCGCCGGCCGTGAAGTTTCCGGCCCTCACGCCCGACGACACCGGGGAGAGCGTGTCGCTGCGACTGTTCGACGATCCCGTGCAGGCGGGCCGGGAGCACCGCCGAGGCGTCGCCGCGCTCTACCGGTTCCGGTTCGCGCCGCTGATGCAGGAGATCCTGCGCGCGGTCCCCGCCCCTCCCGACCTGAAACGCGGCGCGCTCTTCTTCGACGGCGCCGCCGAGTTGATCCGTGACTTCACCATCAGGACCGTCGAGGATGTGTGCGCTTCAGATATCCGCAGCCGGGAGGAGTTCGAGGAGGGTGGTGCCCTGGCCGCCGGGGAGCTTGCGCCGCAGGCACACAGGACCATGGACCTACTCGGCCGAGTCCTGACCGCCTTCCTGGAGGTGCGGGCAACCGTCGCGGCGGTAGAGTCGAGTGGCCGCCCATCCGCCGACCGGTTCTCGGCGGAGTTGAGTCGGGAAGCCGAACGACTGCTGCCGAAACGGTTCCTCACCCGCTACTCGACCGATGTGCTGAGACGGCTTCCGCGGTATCTCGAGGCGCTGAGTCTCCGGGGGAGGAAGTGGATCCTCGATCCCGCGGCGGACACCGAGCGGGCGTCTCAGATCACTCGATATACGTCGGCGTACGAGCGGCTTCGAGCCAGAATAGACAACGGAAGAGACACCACCGGCGGTCCGCCGCCGGGCAGCCGGGTCCGGGACGCGGTGGAGGAGTTCCGCTGGGCCGTCGAGGAGTTCAAGGTGTCGGTGTTCGCACAGGAACTGGGCACCGCGATGAAGGTCTCCGAGAAGCGTCTCGATCGACGGATCGACGAGATCGAGGCGATGCGTTGACTACAAGGCACATCCAATCGGCTGGTATATAACGGTGCGTTACAGACTCAGCGCGGAACGAACCGCGGCGAGCTCTTCCGCCGGATCGGCGTCCGCCGGTTCGAAGGACTCTCCCGTGATGGTTTCGTAGGCCTGCACGTACCGCCATGCGGTCTCTACGCGAACCTCGTCAGGGATATGCGGCGCTTCGCCGTCGCCCTTAAATCCCCGCTCCATGAGCCATTGTCGCAGATACTCCTTGTCGAGGATCCGCTGCGTCTCGTTCTTCTCGTACAGTTCGCCGTAGGTATCGGCGTACCAGAACCTGCTGGAATCCGGCGTGTGTACCTCGTCGACGAGGACCAGCTTCCCGTTCGAGAGGCCGAACTCGTACTTGGTATCCACCAAAATCAGACCCCGGTCAGCGGCGATCCGGGTGCCTCGTGTAAAGAGAGCCAATGCCGTACGGGTTACCTCACGCCACATCTCCCCGTCTACGAGCCCTCGATCGACCACCTCCCGGCCGGAGATCGGCTCATCGTGGCTGCCCCGTTCGGCCTTGGTCGACGGAGTGATGATCGGCTCTTCGAATTTCTCGTTCATCCGCATGCCGCCGGGCAGCTCGATCCCGGAGATGGAATTCCCCGCCGCGTAGTCCCGCCAGGCAGATCCCGTCAGATAGCCGCGGACCACGACTTCTACAGGCAGGACCTCGCACTTCCGCACCTTGACCGTCCGTTCGGTTATGACTTCGATCACGTGGTTGGAGATGATGTCCGCGGTCTTGTCGAACCAGAACATGGCCATGCCGTTCAGTACCTGGCCCTTGCAGGGAATCACGGTCAGGACCCGGTCGAAGGCCGAGATCCTGTCCGAGGTGGCGATGACCAACTCTTCACCGAGGTCGAGAATATCCCTGACCTTCCCGGTGGTCAGAGAGCCCTGGGCCGGAAAATCATCGGCGCCGAAACCGGGAAACTCCCGGCCAAGATATTTTTGAATTCTCTCACGTTCCATATACTTCCCCTCTCGTGGGTATCAGATCCCGAGGTCCGACCGGGATACGACGATCTTGGAGATCAATCCGTATTCGTTGGCCTCCTCAGCATTCATCCAAAAGTCTCGGTCGGTATCCTTCCGGACCTGTTCGATGGGCTTGCCGGTCTCCCCGGAGATGAGTACGTTGATCTTATTCTGCAGCTTCTCCAACTCCCGGGCGTGGATCTCGATTTCGGTGGCCACCCCCCGTATGCCGCTCAGGGGCTGATGGATGAGATAGTGGGAGTTGGGAAGCCCGATTCGGCGCTCTTTGGGCGCGGCCAGCAGGATGATGGCCCCGGCACTCGCAACCAAGCCCATGCCGATGATATAGACGTCGGGCTTGATGAAGCGGAGCATGTCGAAGATGGCATATCCGGCGTCGGCATCGCCGCCGGGAGAGTCGATGAACACCTTTATCGGTTCATCACCCGCCGACTCCATCAGTATCAACTGCCGAACGACCCGTTCGGCCAGCTCCTTGTTGATCTCACCCGACAGGAGAATGGTGCGGGTGGACATCATCTTTTCTATCAGCGCCTCGCTGCCGCCCTTTTTTGCCTTTTCGTCGTTGTCGTCATCCTGTTCGGCCCGATTCCGGAACATATCTCGATCACTCATCAGTATGGCTCCTCGCGAGAATAAATTGTCGATTTCGGTTAATATACCCATGAATCCCGGGAAAGGAAAGGCTTTGACACCGTTTCGAATCCTGTAAAAATTGTGTATACATTCAGGCGGAGGTGCGCATGAGCGGGTATATGGGGAAGGTTCTCTGGGTCGATCTCGAACACGGTACGTTCCGCGAGGAGCCGGTCCCGGAACAGGTATATGCCGACTACCTCTCAGGGGTGGGGCTCTGCGCGTACTACCTCTCCAGGCGAATCCCCGCCGGCGCGGATCCGTTAGGGGCGGAAAATGTCCTGGCGTTCGCCTCCGGCCTCCTGACCGGAACCGGCAGCCTCTTCTCCGGTAGGTGGCTGGTGGCGGCCAAATCGCCGCTGACCGGCACCTGGGGCGACGCGAACTGCGGCGGCACCTTCTCGCCGGCCATCAAACAGTGCGGCTGGGATGCCGTCTTCTTTACGGGGGTGAGTCCGAAACCGGTCTATCTCTACGCCGACAACCATGGTCCCCAACTCCGCGATGCCGCCGACCTCTGGGGCCTCGACACCGCCGATACCGAGACCCGGCTGATCGATGCATGTTCGGGTGACAATTCCGACCGCGGCTCACACAAGAAGAAGGCCGAGGTGGCCTGCATCGGTCCCGCGGGTGAACGGCTCTCCCTCATCTCCGGCATCTGCAACGACTACGGACGCATCGCCGCACGATCGGGTCTCGGGGCGGTGATGGGTTCGAAGCGACTGAAGGCCCTGGTCCTCGCGGGGTCTCGGCCCGTTCGGTGTGCCGACAGAGAACGGGTCCACCGGTTGAGTACGCTGTGCCGCAGGAAGGCACTCGTGAATATTCCCATGCCCCCGGGGAAGGTGAATAGGCTCCTGGGAACCTTCATGCGCCGGGTGGGATTCGGGTACCGCATGGACGGGGCCCTGCTCTCCATGATGTGGTCCAAGTGGGGCACCAGCAGCATGAATCAGTTCTCCGCCGAGTCCGGGGACGCCCCCATCAAGAATTGGGACGGCACCAACGAGGAGTATCCACCCTCGGTATCACGGGGGATCGATCCGGACATCATTCGACGGAGTGAGATGCGCAAGTACCACTGTTTCGAGTGTCCGCTCGGGTGCGGCGGGGTGTGCGAACTCGACGAGAGGACCGGCGGCGGAAGGTTTACCCGGACCCACAAGCCCGAATATGAGTCGATCATCGCGTTGAGCGCACTCAACCTCTCGGCAGACATGGCTCCGGTCTTCTACATGAACGAACTCCTGAACAGGGCCGGCATGGACACAATTTCGGCAGGCGGCACCATCGCCTTCGCGATAGAGTGCTTCGAACGGGGCATCATCGGAACAGAGGATACCGGCGGACTGGAGTTACGCTGGGGAGACGGGCAGGCGGCGGCCAGGCTGGCGGAGATGATGGTGGCCAGAGAGGGCATCGGCGATCTCTTGGCCGACGGCTCCAAAGCCGCGGCGGCCGGGATCGGCAACGGTTCCGAGGAGTACGCGGTGACCGCAGGAGGGCAAGAACTCCCGATGCACGACCCGCGGAACGACCCCGGATACGGTGTGCACTACAGCGTGGAGCCCACGCCGGGCAGACACACCATCGGCGCCTGGCAGTACTACGAGATGTACGCCCTGTGGAACGTGGTTCCGGACCTGCCGAAACCGGCGTTTCTCTACTCCAAGGCCGGCAAGTACGAAGCCGGCGATGAGAAGGTCCGGATGGCCACCACATCGAGCGACTTCAGCAACATGTACAACGGCGCCGGCATCTGTCTCTTCGGGGCGCTCCTCGGCATCCGGCGAGTTCCCGTGTTCGACTGGGTGAACGCCGCGGCCGGGTGGGACCGGACACCGGAAGAGTATCTCACGATCGGCCGACGGGTGCGGACGTTGCGGCAGCTCTTCAACATCGACCAGGGTATCGACCCCTGGGCCCTGAAACTGCACCCGAGGGCCTCGGGCCGGCCGCCGCAGGATCGAGGGGCCAACAAGGGCCGTAGTGTCGCGATCGACCGGCTGATGCGCGGGTACTGGCGGGAGTCCGGTTGGGACCCGGACACAGGCATCCCCACGCCGTGGACTCTCGATGCGTTGGGATTGACGAGACGGGGGGCGGAATGAGTACACGAGTGAACGACCGAATGAATATACGACCGAGGAGCGATGATCATGGCGCATAGGATTACCGCAGAGTGCACCGGCTGCGGCGCATGCCGCCGGATCTGCCCGGTTACGGCCATCGAAGGTGAGCGAAAGTCCCGCCACTCGATCGACGCGGAGGCGTGTATCGACTGTGGTGCATGCGGCCGCACCTGTCCCGCCGGGGCCGTAACGGACGGTCAGGGCCGAAGGGGTACGAGAATCAAACGGTCGGAGTGGAGCCGTCCGGAGTTCCTGAAGAAGTGTGTCTCCTGCAACGCCTGCGTCCAGGTGTGTCCGGTCTCCTGCATCGAGGTGGCCGTCCCGGAGAATTCCAGAAATCAACATCCAAAACCGATCCTCGTCCGCCAGGACGACTGTATCGGCTGCGGGTTTTGTGAGCGCGCCTGTCCGGTATCCGCGATCCGCATGAAACCGAAGTGAACGGCCCTCAGCGTTCGTTTCTGTCGCCCGACCCTTGCGAACAGGTCTCATCTCTACGATACTAGAGGAGAACTGCAAGAGAGCACGTTCATACACTCCGTCGGGATCTGCTTCTTTTCAGCCGCGGTCTCCTGTCAGTCTACCAGATCGTCCTCGCCCTGGCGAGTCACGACGATTTGCCCCTCATCCTCCAGGGTCTTGATGACGAACACGATGCGCTGCTGCGCCGCCTCCACATCTGAGAGGCGCACCGACCCCATCTCCTCGAAGGTCGCCTCGATCTCTCCCCGTTCCCGCGGATCGAGGACACCCAGGACATATTCGCGCACATCAGTCGAGACGGCCTTGAGAGACATGATGATGTCTTCCCTGTCGGCCCGGGTAAGAGTCGCAACCACCGCCTTCGGATCCAGCAGCGTGATGTCCTCGAATACGAACATGTGCCGCTTTATATCATCGGCCATCTCCGGATCTCGCTCTTCGAACGCCTCGATGATGGCCTTCTCCACGGCTCGCGGAGCCACGTTCAGAATCTCCACGACCGAGTTGAGCCCACCGGTCTTGACATCCTCGGCGAATCCCATCTGGGCGAGACGATTCTCGAACACCTGTTCTACCTGCCTGAGTACCGCCGGGGCGGTTCGATCCATGGTATAGATACGTCCGGTCACCTCTACCTGAAACTCATCCGGAAAGGAGGAGAGGATCTGAGAGGCGACAGCCGGATCCACATAGGAGAGGACCAGTGCGGCCAGCTGAGGATGTTCGCTCTTGAGCAGCAGCCCGAGATTCTCCGAATCGGAGGAACTCACGAAGTCGAAGGGCCGCGACTGGACTCCGCCGGAGATCGATCTCACCGATCGCGACGATCCGGGTTCCTCGTCGGTCATGAACACATGGTCCGACATCTCATCCTGACGGTTGGAGATGTCGTCGAGTCGCTTGGCGATCCTCGCGATCCCTTCGCGGAGATCCTTGGCGAGCTCCGATACGGGCTCCGTGAGGCGGTCGGCGAGCTCCCTGTCCTTCTCCCGGCCGCCGGCATAGAGCACCGCTTCTGCTCCGGTGGTCCCGTCATCGACAACCGAGAGGGTCACCGGACCTCGGCTGGAGGAGGCGCGGCTCAGCCTCAACAGCGGCCGTTCATCCGGACGGGCTTCGGTGCCCATGAACCGGTTCTCCGGCGTTGGGCTTCGGCCTCCTGCACATAGGAAGGCCTCCCCTTCATCCCATCCTTCGAGGAGAATCAGGTCACCCGTTGACAGGCTCCCTATGCGGGCCAACGACATGGTCCCGGCTTGAAGACACAGCCGTGAGGCTACCGGGAGCTCCGCGGCATATCCTGGCGGCGTCACCGGTTTGTCCAGTCTTCCTCTCCGGATGGAGGAGTAGAAGTAACGGGCCGACAGCCTGGAGATGATCGGTTCGATGGTCAGATATGGAAGGCACAGGTTGATCATGCCGGAATATTCTCCGACGGCAACCTCCAGGGATACAAGTACCACCATCTCGGTGGGTGGAACGATCTGGGCGAATTGCGCGTTCGTCTCTATCTGACCGAATTGCGGACGAAGAGGCAGGACGGTGCTCCACGCCTCCCCCAGATTCGCAAGGAGGCGATCATAGATCCCGGTCATCACCCTCCGTTCGGTCTCGGTGAGGTCTCGAGTATCGCCATAGACCCTTCCCGCGCCGCCGAAGAGCCGGTCGATCATCGCTCCTACCGGATCGGGATCGATCTGCAGCAGCGCGCTGCCTTTCAAGGGATCCATGTGGATGATGCCCATGAGAGTCGGGTTGGGAATCGACCGGAGGAACTCCTCGAAGGTGAGTTGGTCCACCGCCGCCACATGGGTATGGACCTCCATCCTCAGGACGTTGGAGAGGGCGGCACCGTCGAGACGGGCGAAGGTTTCGTGGATGATGGCGATGGTGCGAATCTGCTCCTTGGAGAACTTGTCGGGCCGCTTGAAATCGTACTGTTTTACCTTGCATTGCCCCGGGGCACCGCTGAAGCCGAGGATCCGGGAACTGTCTTCGAGAGTGTATTGTCCGTGTTCGTGTACCGGCTCGTTCATCTCACTCCTCCCCGTTCTCGATGGAGGTGAGGCGGATGCCGAAATTTTCGTCGATGACCACCACCTCCCCATGGGCGATGGTCCGGCCGGCCGCGGTGAGGTGCACCGGTTCACCCGCCAGGGTCCGGAGCTGGATCACCACTCCCTCGGCGAAGCGGGTCAACTCCTCCACCGTTAACTCGGCCTCTCCCAGTACTACCTGTACCGGTACCGTCATGTCCTTCAACAATCCCATGCCGTTAATCTTCATCGTCTCTTCCTCCTTCGGGTGCGACCTGTACGATCTTCAGGAAGTGGCCACCTCGACGCCGCACCACCTTCCCCCGGGCGATCACCTGTCCACCGGCCTCTATGTCGCAGAGGCGGCCCTCGACCTCTACCGGCCCGTACTCGCCCTGCTTCCTGATCTCGATGATCTCACGGGCACTCAACTCGGGCCGTTCCAGCACCGCCGTGACCGGCACCCTGATATTCGATGCCACCGGCGAACCGGACAGAAACCGCGATATTCCGCCGTCTCGTTCCATTTTAATCCTCCTTCGTGTAACCATTCTGTCTCAAATTGTACGTCATTATCCGTGTCGGTTCCGACACTATCGAAAAAAGTACCCTCAGAACGGACACTATCTTGCGACGGGATCTACCGGCTTGGTCTATCGACGGGCTGAGGCACGATACTCGGTCGGCGACATTCCCATTGTTTTCCGAAAGTAACGATTGAAGAAGGAGACGTTGTTGTATCCCACGCTGAGGGCGATCTCCAGCACCGTCCGACTCGAGCGCTTCAACAGGAGGCAGGCCTTCCGTATCCTTATGCGATTGATATACTCGAACAGAGGCACCCCGGTTGCCTCCTTGAACGAACGGGAGAGCGAGGTGGGGTTCATGGCGCAGCGTGAGGCGATATCGGCCAGAGTGAACTGTTCCGGGTAATTCTCCTCGAGATACTCGATCACGTCTTCGACACTCCACGTGATCCTGTGAGAGATAGAGGTTCCCGATGCGACGTTCCGACTTCGGCCCGTCCACACGACGAGTTCCATGAGTTTCAACCTGGCCAGCGTGAAATCCGCCGCCCGGTATATCCGCCTCAACTCCTGACACAGCGCCTCTATAATCCGATATGTTTCCGCCGGTACGGGGAATCCGATCGCCCGGCTGCCCCCGTCGCCTATTGCCAGGACCGCCTCGGCCTCGGGATCCTCCCATATCTCCACCGTGAGACGCTCGAGAAGCATGCTACCGATGATTATGCGGATGTATACGGATCCGGCGGACAGGAGGATCCTGCCGCCCGGGCCGACAACGGCAAGAGAACAGCCGCTCAGGACAACCGGTTCAGGACCGGAGATCCTGAGCCGCCCATCAGAGAGGAGGAATATCTGGAATTCGGTGTGCCTGAGATTCACCTCTCCAGAGGAGATTGTCGATTCCACGAACAGCGGAAATCTCGAGGATAATCTCACTGTGGAAGCATCGGTGGCGCGTCCCATCACACATCAGTATAGTCTCAATATCTTGACGTATCCGACACTATTTTGATCGCTATCGTTTGATCGCTATCGTTT
>CAZAKE010000012.1:0-19561 GCA_964485495.1 uncultured Spirochaetales bacterium | reverse complement strand
TTTGATCGCTATCGTTTGATCGCTATCGTTTAATCGCTATCGAAAGTCAATAGTGTTCACGGGGAAGTGACGCTCCCGAACTCAGCAGAGCCTCGAACTCCTCCTCCGGAAGCGGTTTTGAGAAGTAGAATCCCTGGAACCGGTCGCTCCCGGCCTTTCTGAGGATACGATAGTGTTCACGGCTGTCCACCCCTTCGATGAGCACCGACTTGCCACGGCCCTTTATCAGCCGGATGATGTCCAGCAGGAAACTCAGGGCATCCTCGTCGTCGGCCACCCGTTCGATGAACAACCGGTCCAGTTTCAGGATGGTTGCCGGTATCCTATACAGGTACCCCAGCGACGACTCGCCGGTGCCGAAATCGTCGATCAGGATCTCGAGGCCGGTTTCGCGGATATATTCGATGATGTGGAGCGACTTCTCCACATCCAGGATGCACGCACTCTCGGTGAGTTCGAGCTTGAGACAACCAGGGTCCGGCAGATCTTTCGCCGCGCCGGCGATCACGTCGGGGAGAGCCTCGTCCTCCAGGTCCCGGGCCGAGAGATTCACCGAGACGTAGATCCCATACCTGGGGTACCAGTCCATGAGCCGCATCGAGACCGTATACAACACCCAGCGGGTAAGGGCGTTGATCGATCCGGCCTCCTCGAGCACCGGGATGAAATCGGCGGGCATGACGAGGCCCTTCTCGGGATGGTGCCATCGGATCAGCGCCTCTCCCCCCAAAATTACCCCGTCCCGGTCTACGATAGGCTGGTAGTAGACGGCAAATTCGTTCTCCTGGAAGGCCCGGGTGAGTTCGCTCTTGATCTGGAGCCGTTCCACCGATTGCCGATGCAGGTCGCTGTCCCAGAGGGCGTAGTACTGTGTACCCTTGCGAGCCTGTCGCATGGCCGCCGAGGCGTGGCGGACCAACTCGTCCTTGTCGGTGCTGTCCTCGGGATAGATGGAGATGCCGATGGCACAGGAGAGGTGGATGTCTCTGCCCTTGGAGTGATACGGCAGCATGATGATGTCGCCGATCTTCTCCGCCACCGTCGCCAGATCGGTCACGTTGGCGAACTGGGCAAGCAGCACCGCCAGCTGATTCCCCTCGAACCGGAACACGTAGTCCGATTTCCGGAGTCCCTCCTTGATTCGGCACCCGATGCTCTCCAGGAGCAGGTCCCCGGTCTCGAAGCCCAGTACCTCATTCACGGTACTCAAATTGTTCACACTCAGGAAGAGCAGCGCCTTCCGCTCGGGGAATTTCGACCTGCGGGCCTTCTCCAGCTCCATCTCCAGGATGATCTCGAGAGATCGTCTGTTGAAGAGCCCGGTGACATGATCCCTGAACTCGTAGTGAGTCAGGCGCGACTCCATCTCCTTCTGTCCGGAAACGTCGTGAAATATGAGGATAATGTGAGACAGTTGGCCGTCGTCGAGAAACGGGTAGTACGATTGCTTGACATACAGGGTCCGGTCTGCCATGACGTGCTGGGTGATTCCGCTCCACCTCACGCCGCGGAGACACGCATTTAGGTGTTCCCGGATGGAGGAGTTATCCTGATCCTCGCCGAGGAGATCGAAGATACTCGATCCGATCACCTGGTCGGCGGACGCCTCGGCAGTCTCGAGATAGGAGGAGTTGATGAGGTTGACTCGAAACTCCGGATCCAAGATGGCGATGAAATCTTCCGCTGTCTCAACAATTCTTTTGAATATATTTTGCACCTATCACCCCCGAGTGTCTCGTGGAGATCGCATGCATCATATCCGTATGCGAAGGGGAATGCAAGGGGCGCCGGCATACGCCGACCGTCATGAACAACGGTGCAGGAAACCGGCCGTTAGGTGAAGGTACGCTCGTCTATCTCCCACGGGACCGTGTCGCAGGTGCCGAGATACCAGTCGATGAGTCTCTCCTTCATATTTGTCAGC
This sequence comes from uncultured Spirochaetales bacterium, assembly GCA_964485495.1. Classification (GTDB taxonomy): domain Bacteria; phylum Spirochaetota; class Spirochaetia; order CAZAKE01; family CAZAKE01; genus CAZAKE01. The sequence goes on along the minus strand of CAZAKE010000012.1, from coordinate 17,637 downwards.
CTGCCGGCGTATACCGGATCGTCGACCACGTTCACGGTCTCTCCGGGATCGATCACCAGGTCGTAGAGTTCGTCCTGTTCGTAATACCTGCGGACATACTTCAGCTCCCGGGTGCGGCACATCACCGCCTTGCCGTGTTCGATCCCCAATGAGCGTTGCAACTTCTGACGCGGCCAATAGAGGCTCCCCGGGTCGAGTTCGGGATTGTTGGCCATCTCCATGCACTGCTCCTCTTCCGTGAGCCGTCCGCCCTCACAGAAGACCGCCTCCCGTCCCGAATCGGTTCCGTCGGCCACTCCCAGGAGGCTGCGGCCGTAGTGACTGTATCCGGGTTCGATTCCGGTTAGTTCGTACACGGTGGCGGGAAAGTCCACCAACTCCACCAGGGAATCGCTCACCCCGGCGCGGATCCCCCGGTCGGCAGATACCATTGCCGGAGGCTTGAAGATGAGGGGAACCCGGGTCAGACAATCCTCGAAGGTGTTCTGGGTCTTCTCCACCAGTCCGTAGTCGCCGGTGTAGTCGCCATGGTCGCTGAAGAGGAAGAGTGCGGTGTCGTCGTACAGCCCCGCCTCCCTCAGCGCGTCCAGCACCAGCCCGAGCTGATGATCCACCCGGGCACACATGCCGTAGTAGACCGCCCGGAGCTCTCTCCACCGCTCTTCGCTCCATCCCGACATGTTGTGCAGCCGCGCGAGCTCCCGCTCCGTCTCCGGCTTCCCCCTCCAGCCCTCCGGCGCGGGAGATCGTTCGGGAACGGCGTCTCGGTCGATCAGGCCATGCCAGGGATCCTCTACGCCGTACGGCGGGTGCGGATAGGTGAGCGGCAGGTAGATGAAGAGCGGCCGCTCCTCCCCGGAATCGGGGTAGGCCCTGATGAAGTCGATCGCACCGAGGACGTTGGCCCAGTCGCGGTCGCACCAGATATCGTCATCCTCCGGCTCGAGTTTCCCCACGAAGAAGCTGTAATAGGTGTCCGATCCGGGTTCGCCCCGCCAATTGGTCCACCCGTGGAGGTTCGGCGCGGGGCGATGGCCCCACCGCTCGTAATCCTGAGGCTCCGCGGCAAAATGGGTATGACAGAACTGCTCGTAGCCGTCCTGTCCCGGCACCAGGTCGTTCTTGCCCCCCCACCAGATGTAATAATCGTGCTCCTTGAGGATCTTGAGCAGGTTCGGATCCCCCTCGCCGTCCCGGAGCATGTGCCGCATGGTCCGGTGCCCCCGGACGTGCGGATACCAGCCGCTCATGAAGGAGCAGCGGGAGGGGGTGCACACCGGATTCTGACAGAACGCTCCTGAGAACGAGACCGCGTCGGTCTCTACCAGCCGGTCGACAACGGGAGTCACCGCGCCGGGATTTCCCATATGACCCAGGACGTCTCCACGCCACTGGTCGGGATTGAACAGCAGGATGTGCGGCCGTGCGGCTTGTGATTCAGATCCCTTCGATCCACTCAAGCGGGAGGATTTTCTTGCAGTCGTCATACCGTCTCCTTCACCGATGCCGCCGATTCACTGCCGGGAACGCCGGTTCAAGACTTCTTCTTCGTGGAGGTACTCTTTCCGGTAGACTTGCCGCGGGACGAACTACTCGGCGACCGCTTGCCGGTGGAACTTTTCGAGCTACGGGAGCCGCTCCCGCTCTTTTTCGTTCCGCTGCTCTTTTTCGTTCCGCCGCCCGAGCTCTTCTTGACGGAAGACCTGCCTGAAGTCGACTTCTTGGGGGCTCCCTTCCGGCCCGTACTCGAACCGCCGACCACGGTCTTCGCGAAGTTGTCGTCGAACACCACGGTGGTGTCGCCGACGGCGATCACATCTCCGGCGGTCAGGACTTTGGTCTTCACCGTCCGGTTGTTTACCTTTATCTCGTCGCCGGCGATGGTAAAGACGTCTCCCTTGCGCGTGACCGTCGCCTCCATCATGGTAACGGCAGGATCCCCGACGATGGTGAGGTCCGCGGTTTTCCCTCCGCCGATGGTCACCTGATTCTTCCCTTCGGCGATGGTGAAGGCTCCGCCCCCCTTTCCCGGACCCGAGAGCACCTGCAGCGAGGGCAGGTCCTGTTTCTTCTCGAACTTCATCCGCGAGAGCAACCACAACAGCAGAAGGGCGATGGGGATCATGAGGAGAAACAGCAGATTCATCGGCTCGTGGGGAAGGCCGAACATGGTATCGGAGTAATACTCCCGTGTAGTATCGGCTCCCCGGGTACTCACCCTGACCTCCTTTTTCACCGACGGTTCCATGCCGCCCTTGAAGGTCATCCAATACTCGTTCAGTACCTGAGTCCGGATGAGGGAGTAGAGATCGGACAACTCCTGTGGACTATTTGCATATCGAAAGGCACCGCCGGTGGCGGAGGCGATGTGCGTCAGCTCCTGTCTATCGGCGTTGCCTAATCCGATGCAGAAGATGGATATCCCCTCCTTCTGCGCGAACTCGATCGACTTTTCCAGTCCTCTTCGTTCGGAAATATTCGGATTGTCTTGCAAGGGATAATTCTCTCCGTCCGACAGGAGCACGATCACCTTCCGACCCGCGGTGTTCCGCACGATCTCCACAGACGCATACAAAGACTCGTAGAGCTCCGTGTATCCCTCACCCTCGCCGGGTCGGGATATTTGACTCAGCGCCTTCTCGGCGGCTACGATATCCTTGGTCGGCTTGATGGTGTTGCCGACCTTGACATTGAAGGCGGCGACGCCCACCCTGTCGGCCGGGTTCTTGATGTCCTGCAATAAGTTCTTCACCGCTATTCGCGCATAGGTGAAGGGCTGCCGGTTTACATCCTCGATTTCGTTGCCCCTCGCGTCCTCGTACATACTTCCGGAGTTGTCCAGGAGCAGGAACATGTTGATTCCCTGGCTCATGTTGATGCCCTGCCGAAAATCCAGGATCTCTCTCGGTGCCTCGGGACCGCCGGGAACGGCTTCGAAGATATCGAAATCCTCCTTCGCGAGATCGGTAATGGGAGAACCCCGTCGATCGGTCACGCTGACGTAAACTCCGACGGTCTGATCGATGAGCAACCGGGAGTTGTCGACTCCGGAGATCGTAACCGAATCGGCCCCTGCCGTGAATACTCCAAACACGATGACGGCAAGAACCGTCGCGTAAAATCTATGCTGTATCCGCATCTTCCCCTCCTTCGATTCGTGCTTCAGCCCGTTCACTTCATCCGGAACTGAAACTGCGCGCTGCCGACCCGGACGAGACTGCCGTCCTCCAGGCTCTGGACTCCCGAGGATGCCGGGGCGTCGTCGATGAGCGTCACCGCCTGCCGGCTTCCGGCCATGTCGGCGAGGACGAACTTACCCTTCTCCTCCCGAACCTCGGCGTGAATATCGCCGACATTCCGGTAACCCGGAATACAGATGTCCGCGTTCTCGGAAGCTCCCACCGAAGTGATCTTCTTGTTGATGGGAAACTCCTTGCCCTTGTTTTTACCGTTCAGGAGATACATTGACGCCCGGGAGAGCCCGAGTTCGATGAACGCGTAGAACAGGCCGATGCAGAGCCCGAGGATGGCCAACCCCAACAGGCGGGAGTACATGCTCCCCGGAGACGCGCTGCGGATGAATTCGAACGCCAGGCCGCCGATAAAGCCGCCGACAACACCACCCAATATCCCGTTTCTCACCTTGACGCCGGATTTCGAGCGAACGCCCTCGGAGACTCCCAGGAAGAGACCGAACACCGCCCACCCGACGGCCTTGGACACCGGCAGGCCGACGGAACGGAAGGAGTCGACGGAGTTGAAGAAGGTCGTGCCCAGGACCAACAGCGCCCCTTGGCCGGCCACGAAACCGATGAGCCCGCCGGCGGCTCCGATCCCGATTCCGGTAAGCATACCGCTGCGGAACTTGGTACCGGAGGCGGTCACGATCCCCTCGCTGGTGCCGAATACGCCGCCCATGAAGATCCCGATCGCGATCCCCAGACTACAGCTGAACAGGAGCAACGATGGGAACGAACCCTGAGCATACAGTATCAGCTCCGCGAAGGGCCACGAGAGCAGCCCGGCCACGAGTCCCGTCAGACTGAAAAACACCAACCGCATGGTTAAAGACATTACTTCACCTCCCTACTGGCCCGAAAAGTGTGGCTTTTTCGGATCCCTGCGATATCGTCAACGTATGGAAATTTCTTTACTCTCCGATTCATACGAAACGGTCACACTCACCTGCTGATCGGAACGTATTGAGAACTGATGGTTGGCCAGATGCTTCGAGTCCTTTTTGATGGTGAGGACATAGTCACCGGGCGCCAGTTCGAACTCCTTCTCGCCTGCAACCGTCCTTCCGAACTCCACATACTCCTTCGTGGTGCCACCGGTATACTCCCTGGTCTTGTTGTCGAACAGGATGCGCAGTCCTTCGGTGTCGCTCGTAATCGATACGAACCCGGTCTTCCGTATCAAGCCCACGTTCAGAGCCAGCTCGTCGGCGTCCTTCTCCACCCGAGAAACCACCTCCTTCTCGAAGTATCCGACGGCGGAATACCGGAAACGATACTCCTTTCCCGATACGAGCTTGCTGTCCAGGTAGTCTCGGAAATTGGCCTTGTAGGTGTCCCAATCGATCCACCTGTTTCCGTCACGCATGAGAACGGTGGTACGGCGACTGATCGACTCCTTCGTCCGCGCGTCGAAGATCCGATGGACCACGGTGATCGGCTTGGATACGGGAACCGAGAAGGGTAGCACGATCTCCCGTTTTTTACGGCTCTCGAGATCTTGGCGCTGAACCGAACGGGGCACCAGGTAGATAGCCTGAACGAACGCTCCGGTCTCTACCCTCGCCTCAATGAGATAGTTTCCCGCGGGCAGATACCGCGTACCGGTGGTCAAGATCGGGACCCCGAGTTCCGTCGCTCCATCCCCATCCTGGCCGGGGTCATCGACGGCTTCGGAGAAGAATCGCACCAACGGACCGATCGGCCACACCGACCATGGTCCCAGTGACGGTCGCAGCCGGTAGAATCGGCTCCCCGGGGTCCGTCCATGGGAGTCCTCCACCAAGAATCCCTCGGCGGCGGGGGCGTCAAGCGAGAGGATCTCTACCGCGGCGTACATCCGTCCGGGCTCCTTGTAGAAGCCGGGGGGAACCGCGACCTTCACCTCCATGCTGCCGTACTTCTGGGCGAGGAACACCTCGTGCCACACCCCGGTACGGTAGAGGATTCCGCCGGCCAACGCCAGAGCGGCCGCCCCCAAAAGGGACCATTGGATGATGGAGCGAAGGTGTCTGCCCGAACTGCCGGTGAAGGGAGTGAATCCCCGGAACGTAAGTTCAGTGCCCTCTAGGTATCGCCTGACCGCGGTATTGACGGAAGGCTGGTCCGCGAACCGTTTCGCATACTTGGAAAGGACATCGATGACCTGCTGCAGGTCCTTGTACCGCCGTCGTTTCTTGTGATACATCATCTTGCGGACGAGTCTCCGGAGCACCCGAGGCACGTCGGGGTTGATCTTCGACGGCTTGACGTAGATCCCCTTTGTGATCTTGTGGATCGATTCTCCGGAGAAATTCCCGGGAAAGGGGCGCTTGCCGGTCACCATCTGATAGAGCATGACCCCCATGGAGTAGATGTCCGATTGACTGTCGACCTTCTTCGAATCGGCGATCTGTTCGGGAGACATATACGCCGGAGTCCCCATGACGACGCCGGTCTTGGTCAACTCTTCCACCTCCTCACCGGAGGTGGCGATGCCGAAATCCGCCAGCTTGATCTCGCCGCTTTTCGATATGAGCACGTTGTCGGGTTTGATGTCCCGGTGGATGACGCCCCTGTCGTGGGCGTATTTGAGTCCCTTGCAGATCTCACGAAAGATTAGGACCGCGGCCATGGGGGAGAGTTGAGAACGGTCCTCTATCAGGTCCTCCAGCGACATGCCGTCCACGAACTCCATCACGATATAGTAGGAGGTTCGTTCCTTGAAATGATCGTAGACCGGGACGATGTTCTCATGCCGGAAGTCCAGCATCAGGCTGGCTTCCCGCAGGAACCGTTTGGTCAGGATACGCTTCCGGGTCATCCTGAGCTGCTTGATGATGATGTCCCTCTTCAGGGTGGGGTGTACGGCCTTGTAGACCTTGCCCATGCCCCCCTCACCGATCTTGGCAACTACCTTGTATTTTCCGATTTCAGTAGGATCCGCCATCTGTCTCTCACCTCAACTCTGACTCCCGAGCCCCTGCACGATCCGATCACAGGTCTACGGTTTTATCTTCGATCTCCACGATGTCCTGTTCCGGATCGAACTCCTCCTTGACGATACCGATGGTGAAGTTACCGGGAGTACAGATCTGCACGTATCGCCCGTCGGCCCGGAGGTCGAAGAGCCCGTCGACGGGCCGATGCCCGCCGAAATAGTACCCGTTCCCGGCCGTGTCTTCTCCGAGGAAATCTTCGAGCATCGCCGCGACACTCCCCTCCTCCGCCGCGTCGTTGCCGGTCCAGGTAAGTCCCTCGACGACATCGGGATTGTCCCGATAGTTCACGATCTCCTCACGAGTGAACCGAACCACCGGCTCCGCGTGGGAGATCAGGAAACCGTTCCCGACGACAAAGACCGGGAGTTCCTTCTCGAACCGATAGAAGGTGTCGAGAAATTCCCGGCCATAAAATTTCGTCACGTACTCAAGCACCATCGGTCCCTCATACGCATACTTCCGAAAGGGATGGTTTCCGTGTCCCTCCTCGTTGGCAATATTCTCGTGGTTGCCCTTGAGGAAGTGAAAATAGTCGGGAAAGGCCGCCTTGATTCGCATGACCATCTCCATGACACCGAAGCTCTCTCGCATCTCATCGTCCATGGCCTTATGCTTTCTAAATCCGTCCTGGAACTCCTCGTACGCCTTCTTCCATCTCGCTGCGCCCTTCTTCTCGGAGTGGAACCCGTCTCCTACGCAGACGATCTGTGCCGTACCCTCATCCAATCGGTGCGCCACGGTCTTTCCGTCTCCCACACGTTGCGCCAGCACGCTGTAAACAAACTCCATGCGGGCATGGATGTCCGGCACGATGATGGTCGGTAACTCCGGCTTCAACGATACGAGCCCGCCGGACCTTCCCTGTGAATCGGGAGGACGAATATCGGGGTTCTCAGCCTTCAGGACCTCGATTGCCCCGAGGATGATCTGACGATATTCCTCCGGATCGGGTGGCGATTTCCGTCGGATGGGTTCGGCCAACACCTCGAAGAGTTCATCGGCACCAATTTTGGTATTATTGTTGGATTCCATACTTCCGCCTGTGTCTTCAGTGTGCCAATTTTGCGTAATAGAGACACCTACATGAGGCCTTTTTTACACGCCCTTTTTGTGAACACCCCCCACCAAAGGCGAGGGCTTCCATTCAGCTCTCCGAACAGACCCTTTCACAACAGCAACGTAGAAAGCGCCCCGCGTGTATCGTTATGCGATTCCCGAATTGATGGCGACAAAAGATTGAGCCCGGAACCCTCCGAAAGCGGTTCCGGGCGAGTGTGTTACATCATTACCGTTTTATTGACTTCGACGAATTCCTCTTCCATGATCGTGACGGCTTCGTCGAGGTTTTCCGCCTGCTCTTCTGCACTCAGATCACCCTTACATACGGCGATTTTAAAGATGTTTGATGTGCTTTTTACCGGTCCGGGATTGAACTCGATGGTATCATCTACCTTCGCGTCCTTGGTCAGAACGGACTGGTCGTTCTCGGCCGCATCCGGTACCTCCGTACGGAATCCGATACTGGAGTAGCTGCAGTCCCTGACCCCATCAACGAGGGGACCGATATTCACGAGGGAACCGGAGTAGGTCAACGCGAGGGCGCCGTCCTCATCGTTCTTTCCGAGGTTGTCGACCTCTTCCATATTGAGGTCCGCCAGTTTCTCCTCGAAGACCTTCTTCTTCTCGAGCCAGCCTTCCGCCAGCTTCTCCACACCCTCGTCGTCCTTTGCGATCTGTTTCAGATGGCTCTGCACCGCTGCCGGAACCTGATCTAGAAATTCACCCATCTTCTCTTCCTCCAATTCCAGTAATACTTGTCGAATCGATGTGCCTTGTACCCGAATCTGTCGGTACCTATTACCAGCATAGCCCTTCTGTGTTTTTTGTCAAGAAGAAAAAGCCATGTCGTGGCATTCCTTCGATATCGGGCGGTATGCCTGAAGGACTTTTTCTTGACCGATACCGTTCAGTATCCTGCCGAAGCGATGGATACTCAATACACGATTCCGATTTTGATACCGGTCTCCGGTGGACCGTCTTCATATGTGGCCGCCCTCTTCAACGCCGTCACGGCGTATGCGGTGGCCAATTCGGGTATGTGTTCCTGGTACCGTCCGTTCTCGTTCACCCAGTACCCGTCACCGTGCTGCAGCTCCAGAAGCCGTGCCGTTACATCTCCTCGCCAGTTTCGTGCCTCCGGCGGACACGCGTCACCCAACACGCCCAGACACTTGGCGAACGTATAATAATAGTAGTACAGCGAAACCACGCCGAACCCCGGATTTTCATCCACCGTGTAGTGGTCGCCGATCCACTCCACCGCGCGGACGACACGTTCATCCCCTGCATCGACATCGGCGTAGAGAAGGCTCTTCACGCCGGCGTAGGTCATGGAGCCGTAGGAGTGGCTGCGGTCCTCGTTATACGTTCCGGTTTCATACATGAATCCACCGTCGTCGGAGGTCCGGTAGTCCATCTCATTGATCCCGGCGGCATTCTGACACCTGGCGAGAAAAACGAGGGCCTTGTCCCAATGCTCCCGACCCACCGTCCCGCCGAGTTCCGGACCAAGTTCGGACTCCGCATCGATCAGATCGGCGTAACGCTCCCGAAACTCTTCGGCGGCCTCGATCGCCTCCAACGCGAACTGGGTGTTGGAGAGGTCCGGACGCTCGTCTCCTCCGTAGCCGATCCCTCCATAATATGGATCATCCGGGTAGATGCCGTCACTCTCGTCACACTGGAAATGGATGAGAAAACGTCGTGCCCGCTCGATGATTCCGGCGTACCCGGGATCTCCCGAAGAGGTGAACGCCAGGAGTGCCACGGCGGTGGTATAGTTTCTGTATTGGTCGCCGTAAATTCCGCCGTCCTCCCTGACGAAATTCTCCAAATAGTCAAATCCGTCGTCCACGGCCTCTCGGAATCGAGACTCGTCCGGATGTCCGGGTTCGACGGAGATTGCGTGGAGCGCCAGCGCCGTGATCGCGGGATCCGACCTCCACGATCCGTCATCTTCCTGTACCGTCAGATACCAATCCAAGGCCCTCGACAGGGCGGCCTGTGACTCATGCCGTAACGATACGGAGAGCGGCCGCACCGGTTCGCTCTCGTCATCGGCCGAACACCCCTGGCACACAAGGAAAAAAAGCGCCGAGAGTAACAACAGGAGACCACTCGAATGAGATCTGTCGCGTCGCGAACCTGTAGCCAAAATCATCATACTCCTCCACAATGGGTGTCTCTATGGGATATCCACTTCTCTCTCGGTGGACACGGGCCGGATGATCATGAGGAAGCGTTCCGGTCTCGTCGGTCGTCCACCCGACCGCTCTTCCGGATCCTCCCCCGTCGGGTTTCCGCCGGCACCCGCGTACCCCCCGGCCGTCCGGTAGGGGTTTCCCGCGGGGGAGAGCAGGTTGATCGTGGCGGCGGGATCGGGCCATACGGCCGCATAGGAGCGGGTCGCGTCGGCGGCATACACACCGGAGGGATTGAAGAACGACCCGGTGAACACCCACTTATTGTCTATATTCCCATCCTGCCCTTTTCCATCCCTCTCTACACGGCCGGCATGCTCTCCGTCACGCTCCTCGATATACTCACTCAGCGGCCGCTGCGAACCGACCGTTCCATCATCATACAGCGGTTTCGCCGAGACCGAGAGGAACGACCGCGCAGGCAACAAGGTCCGAACCTCACTCTCCGAACCGCCCTTCCGCAGCAGCTCCAGGGCCTCCCGAAACCCGGGAAACGGCGCCGGCTCGATCCCGAGTAGCAGCAGCGCTGCATGAAGATCGGACGGCGTACCCGCGATGCTAACGAAACGGCTCTCGTAGGCCTTGCCGCCTTCGGCCACCAGCAGATACTCGAGAATCCCGGCGTCCTCACCAGCCCGACACTGGATGAGGACCTCTTGGGACCGGAGGTCGACCGACAGGCCGCCGATACGGACCGGACGGCCGTCGCCAATTCCATTCAATCTTTCCGTTCCGTCTGCCGTATCCTCTCCGTCGGGCGTGTCCTCTCCGGTGGCCGCACACGGGACCACGGAAACGGTCAGGCAGAGCGTACCGAGAAGGAGAAAGAGGGGAAGTCTCCGATTCGGAGACCTTCGTACCGCCCCGTCACGAGCCACGCAAGACCGTATCATTCGTCGATCAGGCCGTCGCAGTCGTCGTCCAACCCGTTTCCCGCTACTTCGGAGACTCCCGGATTGATCGCGGCATCGAAATCGTCGCAGTCGCAGTCCGCCCCCCATCCGTCGCCGTCACGGTCCTTCCCGCCGCAGCCGATGGTCGTGGAGGCCAGGATGTTCACCGCCCACGCGGCTTCGAGGACCGGTGAATAGGTGGATGCCCAGGTACCGTCGGACTGACTCCGCACGAGATATTCGCAGTAGTCCTCCCACCAGTCGTACTCGTCTCCCTCGTCCAAGAGGACCCCGTCGGCCGCCGGATCGTAGTAGAAGTTGGTGATTCCCGCCGGATCGCCCGGCCCCAGATGGAGTCGCAGCCCCTTATAGATGGCCCACATGGAATAGAGGCTGCCGAAATGCGAACTCCAGTTCGTATCGAGCCACGCGACGGCGTCACGGACGTTGGGATGGTTGAGGTCATACGGATTCCCCGAGGAATCCTCCCTGACCCAGGCCATCTCGATGAGAATCGCCCCGGTCATGCCTGCGCCGTATGAGGAGCTCCCGGCGACGTACTGCCCGCGGCCGTCGGCGCCTTGCGTCGATTCGATCCAGGGCTTGAGAGTGTCCGCCACCTCCCTCGCCGGCTGCAGGTTGAGGCTGCGGCCGAACAGAAAGGCGATGATCGGCCACTGTGCGTTCGAATTGTCCGAGGCGGATCCGATCGAGTATCCCCAGCCGCCGCCGGCATTCTGATACGAGGCCAGGTATTCGAAGGCGTTGGCCACCAGGTCGGTGTACGTCCAGCCGCCGCCGGGACCGGTGCCGTCGGTTCGTTCCGCCAAGGGACCCGATTCCACCACCGCCCGCGGCGTACCCGCGAGGGCGATGGGGGGACCCGCGAGGCCGTACAGATAGGTCATATACCCGTTGTTCCCCTCGGTCCCGCTGAAGACGACGCCGACGCCGTTCCCGTCACGGTCATGAGCGGTCGTCATCTCGACGGGAAAGGCATGAGAGACCAGATACTCCAGGCCCCGCTCCGCGGCCGCGCCGAATCCGTGCGGATCGATCTCTCCGGGCCGATATCCGGCCTCGATGATCGCCAACACCGCCGCGCCGGTAACGGCGGGTCCGTATGTCGCCTGGTCACCCTCATACTGATAGTACCATGAGCCGTCCGGAGACTGCCGCTCCACGATGTATTGGAGCGCTCGGAGGATCGCCTGCTCCTTCTGGGCCTCCGTCGCCCCGAATAGGGAGAAGGAGATCGATAGACAGGCGGCAACAGGCAGCAACATTCGTCTCATCATTCGTCTCATGGGGGTCTACTCCTCTCTCTCCCGGCGGGAAGGGGTCTTCCGGGAAGGAACGTCGTAGACGACGCCGAATCCGATGCCGGCACTCAGGGTACCGAAGTAGGTCGGATACAGGAAGATCCCCTTGTGGTTGTAGAAGGTGGAGGCGTATTCGACCCGGGTCGTGAAGGTGACTCGCCTGCCGAGAAAGAAGTCCCACCCCCATTCGAGCACAACCGTCGGTCCGAGATCCTGTAGGCCTTCCCACAGGTAGGGCGCGTGGGAGGCCCAATACTCGCCGAGTCGGAGATACTGGACACCCAGCCTGAATCCGCCGTACATCTGCGAGAACCCGCCCAGCACTCCTCCGAGTCCCAGACCCGCCGATGCCTCGCCGGTCCAGAGGTTCACGGCCCCGTCATAATTCCTGGCCATGAGATTGATCGCCGCCGAGGCATAGAGCGGCTGCCGAAGCACGTGAAGAGCGTGCAATGATCCACCGCCGGGAAAGACGTCCACCGCCCCGGCGGTGCCGAGGATCGATGCCTCGCTTCCGAGCCAGGGGCGTAGGACCTGGTTGAATCCGGCACCCGGGAAGGCGATGGGCAGCTGATAGCCGCCTGCGACGCGTGACCGCATCAGGGCAGGCCGGTGGAACTCCCAGCTGAGGATCTCCTGGTCTTGGAAGGAACCTCCGGTGGCGGCGGCGAACCCCACCCATGCCTGACCGAACCCCAGCTGCAGGGTCCGCCGCAGGTTGCAGCGCACCGTCAACGCCGGAGTCTCCAGATCGTCCAGAAACACCGACAGCTCCCTGCCGTCGTAGGTAATCCGGGCCGTATGGATCGCCCCGTCCGACATGAGAGGGATATCCGATGTCTCACCCAACGAGTAGGAGTGATCCTGGTTGTTGTACCGCCGGCCGTTGGTATGCACGCTGATATGGTTCCCGTCGGGGTCTCCGTTCTCCTGGTTGTAGAACATGTCGAACTCCACGGCCACGCAGTTCTTGATGGCGCCGTGTTCGTTGTCCTCGGGGTCCTCCCAGTCGTGCTGCTCCTCCCAGCCCTCGATGTGGCCATACCCGATATTGCCGCCGCTGGCCCCCAGAACTTCGGGATGCTGGTTCTGCACGATGAAGACGATCCCGTCGGCCCCGATCCTCGCCGGTTTGTCGATGCGGAAGGTGAACGTGGTGACCCACGGCACCGAGACGTGTTGCCGGTGACGATACCACACGGCCCCGGCCTGATATGCCCCCGACCGGGTGAGCATGATCGATTCACCCGTGTGCTCCGCCGTCCCCACCAGAGAGAGATCCGAGATATGGGTAAATTCGGTGTACTCGAAGTCGCACACGGCAAAGCGCAGGGGGACACAGAGGAAGAAAACGGCGAAAACGACGGCGAGGAGCGGTTGTTGCGACATAGAAGACATCATGATTTATTAACTACATTCCTTTCCACCCTTTATACACCATGCACATGCCGATCTCAACCGGATTTCACAAATTTCACCCGTTTCTCATCAATCCGGAAAATTCCGTCTTCTCCCGAGCATGGAAGGTTGTGCTGTTCACCGACAGTGATATAATAGACAGTACGAACAGGTGATGCGTCGCATGGTTCGGTCGGCACCGAGACGCAATTTGTCTCGACACGAGAGATAGGGGTGGTGACACAGTATGATTTCGTCGTTCAGAATATATTTCGGCCACCGAACGAGAGCATTCCTCGCTCCCCTCCTGTATGTTGTCGTCTCGATTGCGATCTGCGGATGTACCTTCGATTCAGGCAGCACGAAAGGCTATAACCATCTCTCGAATCCTACCGGCGAGGATGAGCTGGAATCCTGGACCTCCTCGGGAGAGGTGAGTATCGCAGAGGATGAGGACACCGTCTCCTTCCGGACCGCGGACCGGCTGGACGAGAGGGCGTACCTCTATCAGGATGTGTCCATCGCCAACGCCGGATCCGAGAATTACCTGTGCCTGATCTCCACTGTCTATGGGGAACCGGATTCCGCGGCGATAACGGAATTGCCCTATGTCTACGGATACCTTCTCGATCGTGACGAGAACATCGTGACGTACCTACAGCAGGACACCTGTATCCACGACGGTTCGGCCGACGACTGGATCATCGTCTACGGCATCTTCGAAGTTCCGGAGAGTGCCCGGAGTGCGAGGGTCGTACTGAAACAGGCGTATCAGGACGGAACCCCGCCGGCCGGGGAGTATGCCCGTTTCAGGGACGCCGATATCCGGGTGTTCGGAAGTCAGGAAGAGGCGGAACGGCATTTAGACGTGTACCTCCTCAACCATTTCGACACCGGCGTGAGCGAACCGGTGAATAACGCTGAGATCTAAACAGGCGAGCCGTCTCACCCGCAGAAGGATTGAGTCCGGAATACTCGGGTGCGTACATCGGTGTATTGCCGGATTCATGGTCTTGTGTGCGGTCGGATGTGCGCATCGGCAGCCCACGGCTCCCGCCGAGTCACCTCCTCCCGTGCCCCCCGTCGATGAGCGATCCGGTCCCTACGACATGGACATCACCTTCTGCTTCGATTTCTCCCGCAGCATGGCCTCCCGGATCACCCCCATCAAGAACGGAGCGAAGACCATCGACGCGGACCTGCGGGAGGCCTTCGCCTCGCGGGAGATTCCGCTGGGCCGTCTCCGGGTCAGGGCTATCGCGTTTTCGGACATCTACGTGGAGGGTGACAGGTCCCTCCTCTCCACCCCCTTCTGCCGGCTGCCTGAGGAGAAGGAGGTGTATTTCAGATATCTCACCTCGTTCCGCCCGAGAAGCGGCGGAGACGATCCGGAATCCGGTCTGGACGCCCTGGTCCTGGCCATGGCGGGAGAGTGGGAGCGCGATTCGGAATCGGTGTATCACGTCATCTTCCTGTGGACCGACGCCTCCGCCCACATGCCGGGATCCCGGTCCCGACCCTGGTTTCTTCCCCGGATCATTCCCAACAGGATGGAGGAGATTACGGAACTCTGGCACGGAGGTCTGATGGAATCGGCTTCACGGCTTCTCATCCTGGCCACGCCGGATACCGAGCCGTGGCACTCGATTGCCGAAGAGTGGGCGGATGTGGTTCTCATCACCTTTCCACAGGAGCCGCACCTCCCCGAAGGGAAGAGGACCGATGTCGAGTCATCAGAATCGATGGATTCATTCGATTCAAATAATTCAACGGAAGAAGAACGGGAAAGGCCGATCGCCGAGTGGGCGGATGTCATCGACATCGTGACGGATTCGATACGGGACTCGTTATCATCCCGGTGAACCTTCCAGCCGCTCCGGAGATTTCCCCGTAGTTGAAGAGTCGCTCCTCCCCCTCTATCAGTAGTTTGAACGCCATTCTCTACCCTCCGGTATACCAACGTGCACCATACTAGTATACTACGCCTTTCACGAAAAAGGAGCGAAAGAGATGATACGACTCGGAGTGATCGGACACGGAGGCAGGATTTCGAACTTCATCGACGGGTGTATGCGGCCTGTGGCGGAGGAGGAGATCCGCGTGACCGGGATCGTAGATCCCGACGAGGCGGGAGCCCGGTCACGGCTGGCCGAGTGTGACGACGAGACGGTCTTCTACGAGTCGGTGGAGGAGCTGGTGCGAAGGGGCAAGCCCGACGGCCTGATGATCGGCACCCGTTGCAACCTGCATACGCCTCTCGCCGTTGAGGCCGCGGAATTCGGATTGCCGCTCTTCCTCGAGAAACCCGTTTCCATCACCATGGCGCAGGCACTCGAGCTGGAACGTCGGTTCGAAGCGGAGCCTTGCCCGGTGCTGGTGAGTTTCCCGCTGCGCACCTCACCACTGTGTGTGCAGGCCCGACGCCTCCTTGACGACGGGGCCGTAGGAGAGCGAAACCACGTCACCGCATTGAACTACGTCCCCTACGGCACGGTCTATTGGGAGAAGCCCTATCGGGACTACTCCATCACCGGGGGGCTCTTCCTGCAGAAGGCGACCCACGACTTCGACTATCTGATGTTCCTGATGGATTCGCCCATCGTGCGGGTGTCGGCTACGGCCAGTTTCAGGCGGGTGTTCGGCGGCGACAAGCCTGCCGGCCTGACCTGCGCCCAGTGTGACGAACGGCCGACCTGCCCCGAGAGTCCCCCCAACCGCCGCAGGAACCGCTCCGGCGGCTCCCTGCAGGACCATCCCTGCCTCTTCGGCATCGACTGCGGCACCGAAGAGACCGGCACCAACGAGGATTCCTCCAGCAGCCTCCTCGAGTTCGCCGACGGCAGCCATGGGGCCTACGTGCAGGTCTGTTATACCCGCAGGGACGCAGGAAGGCGCGGCGCCGTGGTCTCCGGGTACGAGGGCACGGTAGAATTCGACTGGCACGCGGGCACCCTCCGGCGCGTCCGCCACCACGAGCCGTTTACCGACACCATGGAGGCCGCCAAGGGGATGAGCCACTTCGGCGGCGACGAGGAGTTGGCCCTGAATTTCATCGGGATGATGAGAAGCGGTGAAAAGCCCCGGGCCACCATCCGCGACGGCCTGCGGAGCGTGTACGCCTGCCTGGCGGCCCGAGACTCCCTGAGGAGCGGGAAATTCGAGGAGGTCAGGCAAATCTGACGACAGGCCTCGAACCGAGAGTTGTCCTACAGTAGCGTCGCCCGATATTCCGCCCGACCGAGCCACTCGGGATTCACCCGCACGCCCCACCCCGGATCCGGCGGAATCGCCACGAGGCCGTCTTTCACCTCCAGGCGCGGTTCGTACAAGCCTTCGGTCCAGGGCGAATGCTCGATCGAGAACTCCATGAAGGGACCGGCGTTGGGGATCGCTCCCAGCAGATGCGCCGTGAACAGGGTCACCATGGAGAGGTTCGCCGAGTGGGGCGTACAGGGGCGGCCGGCCTCGGCGGCCATGTCGGCCACGTGTTTCGCCCGTGAGACGCCGCCGATGTAGCAGACGTCGGGCTGTACGATGTCCACCACATGCTCCCTGATCATCCGCTCCCAGGCCGGCATGTAGTTATCCTGTTCCCCGCCGGCCACGGGCACATCCAGCGCCGCGGTCACCTCTCTGGTCCAGTCGTACTGCCAATAGGGACAGGGCTCCTCGAAGTGGCGCACGCCGTGCGCCTCGAGCATCCTTCCTACCTCGATGGCCTTGGGGGCGGTGTAGCAGCTGTTTCCGTCCACGAAGAGCTGTGCCCTGTCGCCGAGGGTTCCGGTCACGGTTTTCACGAGCTCCTCGCTCCTGCCGGGATACATGTCCCGGTCGTGGCCGTTCACGCTCCCTATCCTGACCTTGAAGGCCCCGAACCCCCGCTCCCCCTGAAGCCGGGTCACCCGTTCGGCCTCGTCCTTGGGCGAGATGGTGCGGGACATGCTCGAGCCGTAGGCGGCGACGGCGTCTTTCGGTCTCCTGCCGTATGATTCGGCCAGGAGAGTGCACACGTTTTTGCCCTCCGACTTGCCCTTCAGATCCCACAGGGCGGTCTCGATGCCGGTGATGGCCCGGCAGTTGTAGCTCCCGGGAAATTTGTACGTCTGCTCGATCGCCGCTTCCACGAAACCCGGGATATCGTCCGGATCCGACCCGATAACCACCGGCGCGACCTGTTCGTGGAGCACCTGCGCGGTGATGTGGGCGTTGAAGGTGGATGTCTGCCCCCACCCCTCCCGTCCGTCGGTCGTTCGGACACGCACCAGGCCGACCATCTTGGTGGTGTAGGTCTCGATTGAGGTGATTCGGTTCTCATCGCTCATGGGTTGCTCCTTATGTACTGATCCGAAAATTGTGGAAAATAGATTCCTTACTGCATGTAGTGTCATCGAACGCTTAAAAGCGGTCAATTCCTAGTGTTCCTACGCTACTCACGAGAGATTCCACAATTTTCGGGCCACTATATGCTCCTTCCCCCTAGTTGTCTATTGCTCTTACGTCTTTCATCGGTTCATCATCGTTTTTCTCAGACACTACTACTGGGCACC
>CAZAKE010000011.1:0-56705 GCA_964485495.1 uncultured Spirochaetales bacterium | reverse complement strand
GGCGACCACCGAGATCTACACTCTTTCCCTACACGACGCTCTTCCGATCTCCGGCTGCCTGGCCGTGTTCGAATTCGAGCCGGGGCAGGAGCTGTCGCCGTTCGGCGGCATGAACGAGTTTCTCAGTGCGTTGGTCATGGATCTGCTATTCGTGGGGATCCTCTCGGATCGCGACCTGCTGGTCGCCACCGCCGCCATCGAGGCCACCATCCCGTTCAGACGGGCCGACCGGAACGGCAATACCCCGCCGCAAATCATGGAGCAGCGGATCCTCCGTATAAACGAAGCGTTTCGGCTCGGACTCGGGGAGGAGGAAATCTTCGACGCGGTGAGATCGGCGGCCTCCTTCGCCAACAGAGACGTGAACAACTTCGCCGAGGAGGACATCGGTCGCTTCCTCGACAACACCTGGAAACTGCTTCCGGAAACGAACCCCTCCCTGCGGCACCGGGGCGTGTATTCCATCGGCAGCTACCGGACCGCCTTGGAGAAGATGGCCGGGTTCCTCGGGTTTCTCGATCCCGGTGCCATCTTCCTGCAGTATCGTGATGCCCCGCCCGGCGGCGAGTATCGTCGTATGGTGGAGCTGGCCCGACGCAATGTCGCCACCGCTCGAGACTACCTGGGGATCAAGCTGCTCACGGCGGTGATTCTCGAGGCCCTGGCCCGGGTCTCCGGCGGCGATGCCCCGGTGTCGCTCTTCATGGGTGACCTGGGTGCGGAGGAGGAGGGAGACCGACTCACGGATTTTCTTCCGGAACCCGACTCCGCGACGGAGATACCCATGGATCCTATCCTCCACGACCTTCTTGCGTACGGCCGGGCGAGCTCATCCACGTTCGACCTGCAGAATTCACCACTCTCGCTCCACATCTACCGAAGAACCGGTTCGAAGAGGTTCCACGATTGCCTGGTCGAGGCCAAGAAGATGACCTCCGGAGAGATGACGCCGGAAACGTTTCTGAAGGGGCTGCCCGAGGGGTTGGCCGCGGACATCGCCCATGCGTGCGGAGAGATGGCCTTCACCAGACGCGAGGCGTTGCGACGGTTGTTCCCGTAGGCACCCCGCCTCGGTTCCGATTCCGGCCTATCCGACCGACATGGCTCTCTCACACGGAAATAGCCGACAATCACTTGCTATACGACGTTTGTCATAAGAGAGAACTCGAGAAGTATCGTTCGGCCCTGTCCGGAAGCACGGTTGCCACGTTCTCAGAGTACCGTGCCGCCACCTGCCGTGCGGCCCATACGTTGGCCCCCGAGGAGATGCCCACCAGAAGCCCGGAACGTCTGCCTAACTCCCGAGTCGTCTCGATGGCATCCTCGTCCGTCACCTCGATGACGTCATCCACCAGCGAGACATCCAGAACGTCCGGCACGAACCCGTCCCCGATGCCCTGTATCTGGTGTAACCCCGGTTCGTGGCCCAGGAGGGCGGCCACGTTTTTCGGTTCTACCGCGATCACCGTGACTCCGGCGTGTCGCTCTTTGAGAAATGTCCCGACACCCTGCAGGGTGCCTCCGGAACCGACGCCGGCGACGAAGCAGCCGATATTTCCGGAGGTCTGCCTCCAGAGCTCGTGGGCGGTCTCCTCGTAGTGTACCCTGGGATTATCGGGATTCGCGAACTGGTTGGGTACGTATACCCGTGGGTCCTCCCTCTTCATCTCTTCTACTCGTCGCACCGCCCCGCCGATCGACTCCTCCGCCGGAGTGAGGATGAGTTCTCCGCCCAATGAACGGATCAGCTTCTTTCGCTCGTCGCTCATGTTTTCGGGCATCACGATGCGAACCCGATAGCCTTTGAGGCCGCCGACCAGGGCGATGCCGATTCCCGTATTACCGGAGGTAGGTTCCACGATGATCGACTCGGGAGTAAGGAGTCCGTCCCGTTCCGCCCCTTCGATCATCGCCAATGCCACCCGGTCTTTGATGCTTCCGCCGGGATTAAGAAACTCCGCCTTGGCGAAGATCCGCTCCTCTCCGAGTTTTAAAAGCGGAGTATTCCCAATGAGGTCGAGTATGTTGTCCGTAGTCATAGCTGGCACTATGGCAGAAAAAATGGGAGGTAACAATACCCATCTGTCTGGAACCAGCCATTCGCCACCCTTTCTATTTACTTTCCAATTACCGTCTTGAGTAGACATGGAATCCGATGATGGCGTATCATTCTTGACCATGATGAGGAGACAGACATGACGACTATCGAGGATATCAAGGTATTTGTGACAACCCCGGCGCGGGTCCCGTTGGTGGTGGTGAAGGTGGAGACATCCGAGCCCGGGCTCTACGGTCTTGGCTGCGCGACGTTTTCCTGGAAGTACGAGGCGGTGGTCGCCGCCATACGGGACCATCTGAAGCCCGGACTCGTCGGCCGTGAGGTACATGGCATCGAGGACATCTGGCACGCCGCCATGACCTCCGGATACTGGAGAAACGGCCCCGTACTGAATAACGCGGTTTCCGGAATCGATATGGCCCTCTGGGACATCAAGGGTAAGATCGCCGGACTGCCCTGCTACCAGCTCTGGGGCGGGAAGTGCCGACCGGCGGCGACGGTGTACGTACACGCCAACGGCACCACCCCGGAGGAGGTGGCCGACAAGGTGTCTGCGATTCTGGAGCGAGGCTTCTCCCACGTCCGCTGCCAGATGGGCGGATACCGCGGCACCGACGGTGAAGGGTTGAAGATACCGCCGGGCGGGTATCCCGGTGAATACTACGATCCCCGCGAGAAGTTGAACGAGACACCCCGCCTCTTCGAGCATCTCCGCAAGGTTCTCGGAGACAGGCCGGAACTGCTTCATGACGTGCACGAGCGCATGGAACCAAACGACGCCATCCGATTGGCCGAACGCCTCGCGCCGTACGATCTCTTCTTCCTGGAGGATCCCTTCGCCCCGGAGGACGCTCCATGGCTGGAGCAACTCAGGAACCGCTGCTCGGTGCCGATCGCGTTCGGAGAGTTGTTCAGCCATCCCAATACCCTGCTCCCCTTGATAACGAACCGTCTCTTCGATTATCTCAGGCTCCATCCGTCGGAGATGGGCGGGGTGACTCCTTGCCTCAAGTGGGCCGACGTCGCGGCGGCATTCGGCATCCGCACCGCCTGGCACGGCCCCGGCGACGTATCTCCGGTCGGCATGGCCGCCAACGTACACATGGATGTGGCCAAGCACAACTTCGGCATCCAGGAGTGGGGTTTCCGAAGCGACCTGGAGCATGAGATGTTTCCCGGGATTCCGGAGGTCAGGGACGGTGCCGTATGGCCCAACGAGAAGCCGGGGTGGGGAATCGAGTTCGACGAGGACCTCGCGGTTACATATCCCAGTGAGATGGACTGGCCTTCTTGGACCAAGGCGCGCCGGCCCGACGGCACCTATGCACGACCGTAGGAATCGGCTGAACGGCCGGAAAAATCGTTTTGCGATCGTGCGGCGCGATGATATAATAGCCTATGCTGACCGAACAAGAGAAACGGCGTGAGATACAGCAGTGGGGGCAGATCCTGCAACTGGCCCAAGACCGCAAGCGACTCGCCGAGATGGCCTACTCGAATGAGGGCAGGATGATCGAGAAGCTCCTGGAGAAACTGGAATCGAAAATTCGGGAAGTACGGCGATAGATCTCACCCGGTAGCACCGGCAATTTGTATTGCTTTGGTACAACACGCGTACTGTACATTTTGTAGTTCACCTTGTATTATCCCCGGGTTCCACGGATAATCACGTGAGATAATTTTGAGAAACAACGTTTGCAACGGCATCTATAGAAGGAGTATATATGGCACGGAAAGCATTGATCGTCTGGGGCGGATGGGACGGCCATGAGCCCAAACAGGTGGCGGAACTGTTCGACGGAATCTTGAAAAAAGAGGGATTCGAGGTAGAGGTCTCACAGACCCTGGATTCGTTTCTGGATGTCGAGAAGCTGCGGGAATTACACCTGATCGTCCCGGCCTGGACCATGGGCGAGATCAGCAAGGAGCAGGTGGAGCAGGTCTCCGAGGCAGTGGCCGGCGGAACCGGCATCGTGGGGTGTCATGGCGGCATGTGCGACGCCTTCCGACAGAGCGTGCAGTGGCAGTTCATCACCGGCGGCAACTGGGTCTCCCATCCCGGCGGTGACGGGGTCGAGTATGAGGTAACCTACCGGAACGGTTCGAGCCCCATCGTCGAGGGGCTGAAAGACTTCACGGTGAAGTCCGAGCAATACTACATGCACGTGGACCCGGCGATAGAGGTTCTTGCGACCACGACGTTTCCGACGATGCACTGGTATCACTCCTCCAACAGGAACGTGGAGGTACCGGTGACATGGACCAAGCGTTGGGGACACGGCAGGGTGTTCTACACCTCTCTCGGACATCATGCCGATATCGTCGCCATGCCCGAGGTGACCGAGTTATGCCGCAGGGGCTTCCTCTGGGCCGCCGAGGGCAAGGATCTGGCGATGAAGAACGGCCTGAAGGCTGACGACTTCAAGAGCAACGCGAAGATGTTCTGACGGGCCTGCGTTTCGACACAATCAAAACCACTCAGCGTGCACACAATAACGGAGGAGACATGCCCAAAATTCGTGCGGGAATCATCGGATGCGGGAAGATAAGCGGGATCTACTGTTCCAACCTGACTGGGGCCTTTGCCGACCGGGTCAAACTCGTCGGTTGCGCCGACATGGTCCGTGAACGGGCCGAGGCCGCGGCGAAGGAGTACGGCCTTGAGAAGGTCCTGACTCCGGAGGAGATGTTGGCGGATCCGGAGATCGATATCATCATCAACCTCACCATTCCGAATGCCCACTATGAGATCTGCGTCGCCGCTGTCGAGGCCGGGAAGCACACCTATGTAGAGAAACCCCTCTGCATCACCCGCGAACAGGCTGCGGACCTTTTGGCGAAGGCGAAGAGGAAGGGAGTGCTGGTCGGCGGTGCCCCGGACACCTTCCTGGGAGGTGGGATCCAGACCTGCCGGAAGCTGATAGACGACGGAGTCGTCGGTGAGCCGGTGGCGGCCACAGCCTTCATGCTTGGACACGGCCACGAGAGCTGGCATCCCGCCCCGGAGTTTTACTACAAGACCGGCGGCGGCCCCATGTTCGACATGGGGCCCTACTACCTGACCGCGCTGGTCAACCTCATCGGCCCGGCGAGGAGGGTCACCGGATCCACCAGGATCACGTTTCCGGAACGAACTATCACCAGCGAACCCCTGAACGGAACAAAGATAACCGTGGACGTGCCCACCCACATCGCGGGGGTCATCGATTTTCACAACGGCGCGGTGGGAACAATAGTGACCAGTTTCGACGTGTGGGGAGGCCGACTGCCTTTTATCGAGGTGTACGGCACCGAGGCTTCTCTCTCCGTGCCGAACCCCAATACCTTCGGCGGCCCCGTGATGATCAAGAAGTCCGGCAGGAGTTCGGAGTGGGAGGAGATCACCATGACCCACACCTATACCGAAAACAGCCGCGGATTGGGCGTGGCGGACATGGCGAAGGCTGTCTCCGAGGGCAGGGCGCCCCGGGCCTCGGGTGAATTGGCGGCTCATGTCCTGGAGATCATGCACGGGTTCCACGACGCGTCCGATCAGGGCAAACACTACGAGCTCAAGACGACCTGTAACAAGCCCGAGCCTCTACCGGCGGATTTCTGATTGCATTTCTGTCGCCGATCGGTTGCGGTCCCCCGGTTCGTTGTTTATCTGATATCCCATCTACGACGAATCGATGCGGCGACGGCCTGGCATGCGATTCCCAGCTGGAGGGATAGGGGGATCGAGAGACCGCCGTTCGAGATCTTCCTGCCCGGAACGAACCGTACCATCCGGGAGCGTTCTCCCCTGGTGCCGTCCATCAGGACGGGCCTGACCGCAGCGTAGTATTGCTTCCCCGCCTGGAGACATACCGCATCATCGGAAAGATCCACGACGAGAGAAGTTTCCTCGCCGGAAACCTGGTGACGCGGTTCGAGGGTACGCGTGCTCCTGCCGATTAGGATTTCGAATTGTCGCGGCGTCGCCTTGGGGCGTTTCCAGTGAAAGCGTGTCTGCCGGGAGTCGGAAACGGCGATAAAACCCGCCGGTGGACGCGTGAGGTCCGTTAGGTTCCATGTCGGTGGAGTCGTGGCGGTACGTTCCGGTACGATTAGCGGCGGATGAGAGTAGGCGAGTAGCAGCGTTGCCATCTCGGCAGGAGTCGTGGTGCCTTCCCAGAACCCAACAGCCAGGGCGAATCGATGTTCGTATCCGTTATAGGTCGGTGCAGAGGAGGCGTATTGCTGTCCTGTGATAAACGCCGAGTGATATCCCTTGCGAGTGCCCCATGTGGGCGGTCGGTACTGCGGCCCGTGGCAGCAGCCGAATGGATTCACCGTACAGAGCTGTTCCGACCCGCCGCTCCGCCGGCGTATCCGTAGGGGAACTCCCGCGAAGTTGGCGTAGATGGTCGGATCCTGTGCCATCGCGATTCCGCCGGCACGAGTCGAAACCGCCACATATCCGGCGGTGATATGGTTGTTCACGTTTGCGAGGTTCAGGTTTGCCGGCGAGTGGCGCTGGTAGTCGATCCGGTATGAGGATTCCACCCCCAGGTGGTTGTGCTTGTGGACCACGAAGGGGTGCTCCGGATCCGCCGTGTCGGTGTACTCTACCGGACAGGGGTATACCTCCTGCCACCTCGGGTCGTATGCCCGGCTGAGGGCGGGACTATCCGGCTTGAAGACTTCGTCCCGCACCGTTTCCGGGTATCTGATGAACCCTTCGATGAAGAGAAGCGGTGAATCCGGCACCAGAGAGAGCCGGTACTCGAACCGTCCGGACTCGACGGTCCGTCGAGGAGTGAGTTTTAGCTCTCCCGATACCGTGAGTACCGCCGGTTCGTTCGGTCCGGTCTCGCGGATCTCCGCGACGACAGCGCTCGGCCCGAACAGCCGGCCGTCGTACCTGATACACGGCAGGAAGGAGTCGGGTCCGGCGGACATCCGTAATCCCGACCACACACCCTCGATATGCCGGTCACCGCCCACCCGAACCATGAGATGACTGTTGGAGATCGAGGACCGTTCCGGGATCAGCGCCGAGAGACGCCGAGGCGCTGAGGATACTCCCCTCTCACTCCTGTCTCCACCTGCCGGCGGGGCGTCTCGATTCGTCTTCGACTCATCGTGTCGCCGTCCTTCCCTTCGAGTCCCTTCCGTCCGCGTGTCGCCGGTCTCTCCGCGCAGGACGATCTCCCCATAGGTGTTTTCGTCGTTCTCCTGGAGGGAGAACACCACGTGCGAATACTCCCCACCGCCAGAGCCCATCGGGTCGGCGCGAACGCCTCCGAGGTTCCAGGCACCCGTGTCGGATCCGTCGGTTCGGCACAGCCGGAGGTTGCCGATATCGGAGACCGGAAAGGGCAGTTCCAACCGGACGACGCAGCCACCCCGTTCGTCGTCTGAACCGATATCGTTCTTGTCAACCGAATGTGACCGACCTCGATTCCTGACGTCGATGCACCAATAACCATTAATTTTGTCGTTTTCCTCTCCGGCCTTTTCCTGGACGCCGGATTCCTCGGATCTCACAGCCCGGACGTATCGGTCTCTGAGGCGACTCTCGATCAGACGATGAGCATCGCGGAGGTTCCGCATCAGTCGTGACAACTCCCTCTCTCGGTCACTCGCCAGAAAGGGAGTCGCCAGGCCGAAGTGGGTCGTCGAGAGGAGCCGAAGCCGGAGTTCGTAGGCCTGTTCCAAATGTACCTGGAGGTCCCGGTGGTCGGGAACCAACGGGAGCCCGGCATACCCGGAGTGGAGCCGTCGGTCGCGCATGATCTCCGTCCAAGTTTCCGGGGTCCCGGCCTTCTCGGCCCAGGATGCATATCCGTTGAAGCTGCCGTCCGCGGTATCCTGCCCGAAAGAGATACGGCCGACCGGAGGATGGGCCTCGAGATACTGCCAGGGAGTCGTACAGCGGACGTACTCCAGTCCTGCGATCTCCCTGATGAGCCCTTCGAGACCTGACGTGTTCGGCAGGCGGCGGAGCGGGGCCGGCAGATCATATCCGAACCAGAACTCGTCGTCTGCGTCGAAGTTGATGAAGATCAACGCATCGCCCGGGATCTCGCCGGCCTGCTGGGCACGATGGAGGCGATAGGCCCACTCGGTAAGACTCACGTTCTCTATCAGGTCGCCCGGATTGTAGCAGGGGAGTATGGTGAACTCGTGAGAGTCCGCCGGATCGACGTAGGTAAGGGGGTTGTGCGCCTCGGCGAGCGTCAGGGGCCTCACGAAACATCTGAAGGCGTCGAAGGGTATTGCACTGTAGTAGAGTGCCGCCGCTCGGACCCCGGCCTCCTCGTAGATTCGAAACGACCCGGGTGTCGTCATCATCTCCTGGGGCCGCACAACCGGGGCCCACCGCGAAAACAGATCGGCGACCCCCGAGCCCTTCGGATTGGAGATCGCCCTGCCGACGGAATCTTTCAGCTCACGGGTGTCGAGGGCCGAGGCCATGGCGTTGTTGTACGACATGAGGAGTATCTCGTCCCGGCCGGAATCGACCCGGCGTCTGACCCGTGAGAGGATGTCGGGGGCGTGATCGGGAAGGATCTCCTCGAGGCTGAAGAGGTGTTCGAAGTCCCACGTGCCGGCTACGGGAACGCCTGCCTCGTTGGCCGCGTCGAGTACGTCCAATACCTTGCGGATGATACGAATGTCCTTGCCGAACCCCGACTCACAGGGAGTGTCGTTCCGGAAAGAGTGGTAGCAGTTGACGTGGAATCCAAAGGCTACATCGATTCGGCCGGACCTGCTCACCGTTATTTCGGCATCGGCCGCGGGGAATCGTCGGCCTTCAGATCTCCCAGGGCGTATTGTATGCCTGCCAGGAGGTGTCCGAGGACCGGGGGATTCCAGAATATGTGGTCGTTGTGTCCCAATGAGGAGTAAAACACGCGGCCCTTTCCGTATGGCTTTATCCAGCTGATGGCAAGGTCCATGTCCGCCCGTCGTTCCGGGAGGATTTTACGATCGGGACCGGTGTCTGTCTTGTCGGTGTCGATACGGAGCAGGACCCGCATATTCTCTCTCGAGTAGTGGTCCTTGAACTGAAAGACCTCATCCTGGATCTCGAAATCGTCTCCGCCGAAGGATGCGGTAATGGGACTCTCCGCGTCTTCGGGGGTGAGGACGATGGTATCCTCGGCCTTCCATGGATGTCCTCCGTTCTCATATCCGCCGAGCATCTTTCCGAATGCCGGAAACTGATCGTACACCGGGTACTCGCAGAAGGTAGCCCCGGCCGCATGAAGGCCGACAAACCCTCCGCCGTTTCCGACGAAATCGAGCAATCCGCGTTGGAGGACCTCGTCATCGGTGAGGACGCCGACGGTGTTGTTGAAGCACACGCCGTCGAACTCCGTGATCTTGTCGGGATGAAACCAAGCCGGATCGTCGTCGAACACCGCTTCGAACGCTCCTGTCTCCCGCCCCATCCGCTGTAGCGCGTAGTTTCCCGGTCCTATCGATCGGTGACCGTCGCGAACCTGTCCTTTTCTGACGTTCAGTGCTGTTACGAGCAGCCGTCGTGGTTTCGCGGGTTCGATCGGTGCGGTTTTCGGAATGGCGGTATCAATCAGTTTCTTCTGTTCATCGGTGGCGGTCTTCATGTCTACTCCTCATGATGGTGAAATTCTGAAAGTTGAATAGATCGAAATGGGTATTTGTCAATTCGACGTAGTCTCAGTATCGTCGGCTGCCCAATCATACAAGGAATCGGCCGGCAATGTCCATGCAAGGCGAAAATCCCTATTGCTGAGTTCTTGGGGGGGAATTGCCACGGAGGCGTTTCATCATTATAATGGCTCCGTTTCGACGAGTAGAAACAACCCACTCTGCAGACATCGGAAAGGATTCATAGCGTATGGTTGAGACCACCGGGTATCGGATTGAACATGAGATCTATTACAGTGAAACCGACGGCCACGATCGCCTCTCGCTGCCCGCGATCTTCGCTCTATTCCAGGAGGGGGCGATTCGACACGCGGAACAGTTGGGATTCGGAAGGGAGTACTGCGCCGACACCGAACGGATCTGGGTCCTGTCGCGATGCAGGCTCGAGATCAAGTCGTATCCAATGCACCGCGATCGTATCTCACTCGAGACATGGCCGAAGGGAACCAGCGGTCCCTATGCACTGCGAGATTTCGTGATCGAGGACGAGGGCGGAAGAGAGGTCATGGTCGGCACTTCGAGCTGGCTCCTCCTCGATCGCGCCGACGGCCGGCCGGTCAGAGTACAACAGGTGACCGATACGTTCCCGAAGAACGGGTCCAGGGAGGCCATCGCCGGGCCGGCCCCCAGGGCATCCAAGCGCGGCATCTCCGGTCACGGGCATCCCGTGCGGGTGGGATACGCGGACCTCGATCACAACCGACACGTCAACAATGTCCAATACGTGCGTTGGTGTCTCGATTGTTTCACCCCCGAGTCACTCGAGGGGTTCGAAATCGGCATGTTCACCATCAACTACGCCAAAGCCGCGGAGTGGGGGGACGAACTCTCGGTGTATTACGAGTCGTCCAAGCAGAAGGCCCACGTCCTCGGACGGTTTCACAACGGCGCGGACTGTTTCAGTGCCGAGATCAGGCTGCGTTCATCCTCCCATTAATAATATAAGGGATACAAGGGACACAAGTGACACAAGTGACACAAGGAGCATTCGATGAATGATCAGATTCGCAATCAAGATGAATTGTATATCCTGTGGACCAACGCCGATCCGGTGACCGCCGAGAAGATGGTGTTCATGTACGCCCGCAACGCGCTGAAGAACGGATGGTGGAAGAGTGTCACCGTCATCGTGTGGGGAGCCCCAGCCAAACTCGTCGCCGACAACGACGGCATCCGCGGCCTCATTCAGGCCATGGTGCGGGCGGGGGTCAAATTCCAGGCGTGTAAGGCCTGTGCCGATCAACTCGGCGCGACCCCGGCGCTGGAACAGGCCGGAGTCGAGGTCATCTACTACGGCCAGCCACTCACGCAGATTCTAAAAGAGGGAAAAACGCTGCTGACCGTATAGTCCGGACAGACCAGTACTCCTCGAATTCCGAGTCCAAATCGTTCTCAATCAGCAATTGCTGGACAGTTCTCGTATGACGCGGTATCTTCGGTGCCATGGAAAGATGTCGGAAGAATATATGGGGAATACGCCGGCGGCTGTCCATGACGCTGATCGTCATCACTATTGTCGCGTCGTACGGGTGTCGCCTGGCCCGAGTGGAACCTACCGGCGAGCCGACCATCGAGGAGGGCACCTGGCCGCAGTACCGGTATGCGCCCCGGCATCTCGGCCTCGGAGCCGAGACCGAGACCCTCGGTACCGATCTCGTCGTGAAGTGGCAATCCGAACCGCTTGCCATCGGCGATTATCCGGCATCGAAATCATCTCCCACTATCGACACCGATACCGTCTACATCGGCGTGGATGATGGTCGGCTCTACGCACTCGATCGTGAGGATGGATCCGTGCGCTGGACCTTCGAGACCTATAAATATGTCGAGGAGATGGTACAGGAGGACTCCTGGCATCGGGGTGTACACGGCACTGCCGCCTTCGATTCCGAGCGGGTCTACATCGGCGATTATGCCGGGTGGCTCTACGCCGTAGACAAGGAAACCGGAACACTGGTGTGGGAGGAGAAACTCGGGGGCTCTATCGGGGCCTCGCCGGTCCTGTACGGCGGGTATGTGTTCATGGCAGTTGAGTATCCCTATCCGGACGGCCGTGTCTTCGTACTCGAGGCCGATACCGGACGGACCGGGTATCGTACCGGCTTTCTCGGCAACCATCCGCATTCGTCCGTTTCCATCGATCCCGAGCGGAACCTGATGTTCGTGGGGGCCAATAACGGCTATTTCTTCTGTTTCGATTTCGTTCAAGGCGAGGAGCGATGGCGCTATCAGACCGGGGGCGACATAAAGTCTACGGCGGCGGTAGCGGAAGAGATCGTCTATATCACCTCGTGGTCTGAGAACCTTCACGCCTTCGATATCGAAACCGGCGCGGAGGTATTCTTCTTTGCCGCCTCGGACAAAAGCATGTCATCGCCTGCACTGTATGAGGGCGCCGTGTATTTCGGGTCACACGACACCTATCTCTACTGTGTCGATGCTCTCACGGGAGAATCGATCTGGGAGTATCGTACGGGCGGTCGGGTGATCTCCTCACCAACGGTGATACCCGTCGGCGGACTCGTGGCCATCGGCTCGAACAACGGCAGGATCATCCTCGTCGACGCGGCGACGGGCGAGGAGCAGTGGTCGTACCGGGTGGGGTCCAAGGTTTCGTCTGTTCCCGCGGCGGTCTCGGGGGAGCTGTATGTGTATGACGACGGCGGGATCGTATGGTGCTTCGCCTCGCCGTGAGGACGGGTGTTGCCGCTTCGTCGAGTTCAGTCTTCTGAGATCTCCGGCCCGTTGAGGACCCCCTGAAGATCATCGATGATGCTGCGGATTGCAGAAAGGTGGTCGTCCGCATCCTGGCTGATGTTTGCCTTGAGCCGCGATTCGAGCCGGGCGGCCTGTTCGGCGAGGGTTGCGGCGCCGATGTTGAGGGCTCCCCCCTTGAGACCGTGGATCAGCCTGTGGGCTTCGCGAATGTCTCCGGCCTCGAGTAGATCCGGTATCCTGCCGATATGAGTGTCGGCAAGACGCAGGAAGTCCCGGGCGATGGAGACCGCGGTCTCGCCGTCGCCGTCGAAGAGTTCGACGAGCTTCTCCATGCTGAACGCACCGCCGCGGCTGGTCCGACCGGCCGCCTGGCGCGGGGGGGTGTCGAAACGCCCCTCCAGTGCCGCCGATATTCGGGCAAGGAGTCCCGCCTTGTGTATCGGCTTCGTGATGACACCGTTCATGCCTGCCTGTCGACACTTTCGGAGGTCGTCCTCGAATGCGGCCGCGGTGAGGGCGAGGATCGGAACCTCCCGATCGGTCTCCCTGATTCGCCGCACGGCCCCATACCCGTCCAGAATCGGCATATGGATGTCCATGAGAATGAGGTCCGCCTTCCGGCGGTTCCACTGTTCAATCGCCTCCGACCCGTTCGTCGCCTCCAGGACGGTTGCCCCGACGGACAACAGGTGCCCGGCAACCACCGCCCGGTTGGTGTCATAATCTTCGGCAAGGAGAATGGTTTTTCCTGAGAGACTCACAACTTCAATCTCAGTGGTTTCGAGTGTCGACGGGACGGTTTCTCCTCGCTGGTTTTCGGTACGTTCGAACTCCGCGGTGAATCGGAAGGTGCTGCCCTCGCCGGGAGCGCTCTCTACGTCGATCTCGCCGTGCATGAGTTCGACCAGTTGTTTGGCGATGGTGATTCCCAGTCCGGATCCTCCGTATTTACGGGTAGTGCTGTCGTCGGCCTGTACGAAACTCTCGAAGATCGCCGCCTGGCTTTCTTTCGGTATGCCGATGCCGGTGTCCCGAATCTCATACTGCAGCATGACCGTATCCTGGGTTTCACTCAGCAGCCGGGCGTCGATTTCGACGCCCCCGGTATCGGTAAATTTGATCGCATTGTCCGTCAGGTTAGTCAGGACCTGTCGCAGTCGCAGGGAATCTCCATACAGGATCTCCGGTATCGCATCATCGTACTCGACGTGGAAGGTGAGCTTCTTCTTTTCCGTGCGGTCTCGGAACACGAGCCCCAGCGAAAAAAGGAGATCACGAGGATCGAAGGGGTGGTATTCGAGGATGAACTTCCCGTCTTCGATCTTGGAAAAATCGAGCAGTTGGTTTATCAATGTCAGCATGTGGTTCGATTCACGGAATATGGCTTCTCTCAATCCCGATCCGCCTCCGTCGTTGTCGTCCACGGCTTCTCCGGCCGCACTGAGTTCGGCGAATCCGATGATTCCGTTCAACGGGGTCCGCAGCTCATGACTGATGTTGGCCAGGAACCGGCTCTTGGACCGGTTGGCCCGGATCGCTTCCTCGGTCATCGTCTTCAAGGATTCGGTACGTTCCGCGACCCGCCGTTCGAGCTCGTGCTGGTACTCCCGGTTTTCCGCGATGAGTCCGTTCAGTCGTGCGGTCATCGCCTCCTCTTTGCTCAGCGCCAGGGCGTACCGCCTGGCCAGGATGATCGTCTGACTCATCACCAGCAGGAATATGCCGGCGTGAGAGACGAAGGGCGTGCGCAGTATCCCGACGATTGCGAGGACGTCGTTCAAGGCTCCGAGCCCGAAAAAGGAGAATCCGATGAAGAATGTCACCGCCCCCTGTTTTCTCGCCGCCATCGCACGGATCAACACGAGCACCCCCAGGCAGATCATCCCGACCTCGAAGAAGTGATAGTATTTCATCAGCGGCCCGAAGACGCGACGGTCCGTCACCAACACAACCAGTGCGAATGCGGCATGCACGACCCAGATAACCGGCAGCGAGACGGTGAGAATTCTATCGTCCAATAAGTAGTAGAGGAAATAGGTGATCAGGAGCGAGCACCCTAACAAGGATAGGACCGAGAATGAGGCGGTGAACTCCCAAGGGAGCCACGACAACAGCGGTAGAATCCAGTATTCGCCGGTAAAGCCGATACGCAGCCCGTAGAGGAGGCTGAAGGCCCCGCATGCAAAGGCGGAGAGTTCCTCACGACGGTACGAAAAGTAGAAGAGGTGGACGATGCCGGCTATCACCAGAAAGCCGGTAATCAACATATCCGCTCCGCGTTTACGATAGATGAATGATTGTAAATATCGGAACTGCCCGAGTAGCATCGGTTCGAATGGTCCCCCGGCATCGTGGTGGAAGTTCGCCGCCTCGAGTTCGACCAGGGTCGTTCCCGCGACTCGCGGCAAAACAACCACCTCCCTGGAATAGCCCGTACGGTATCGCTCCCTGCTCGGACCGACCCGGCCCGCCTCTCCGACTACCACCCCGTTTACGGTGAGTCTGTAGGAACTGAAAATGTGACTCATGAGAATCGCCAGCGGAACCGATGTGTCGGGCATCTCGAGGACGGCGGAGTACCGGATGTATCCGCTACCCCGCCAGGTACCGGGGTAGGTTGCCGTGTTCGAGGAGGCGTCGACCCGTTCGGGTGGGGTGATCCATTCGGCATTCCACCTGCCGTTCAGGGCTACGGTTCCCCGACTGGAGAAATCGACGCCCGAGAGATCGATGTGTCCGTTTTCTACAGTCGCATCCGTGAGTTTGGGAAGGTATACCGTCTGCATGGTTATCACCGCCACCGAAACAGCTGCGAGGAGGAGATAGATGGGGAGTAGATAACCGCGGCTTCTCACGATAACAGGATAGAGCGAGGATGTGGAATTGTCAAATTCGATTCGGAGGCGACTTGACGGAGACCCGGTCGGATCGTATTCTGTGATACTGGAACGCTTTTAGCGCAATGCAACCGGCATAAAATATGGCATAAAATATGGAATGTCGAAGGATGGACAGATGAAACTCGCGTTTACCACTCTCGGTTGTCCCGATTGGGATCTCGAGACAATCGTGCACAGGGCGGATGAATATGGCTTCGATGGTGTCGATTTTCGGGGACTCAACGGTGAGATGCAGATTTTTCGCTGCCCCGAGTTCTCCGATACCATCGAGAAGACGAAAGACCTGATAGCCCAGGCGGGGCTGGAGATCTCCTGCTTCTCGAGTTCCGTGCGCTTGATGGCCGGAAACGACGATCAACTCCCATTGTTCGAATCCGAGATACGAGAGTACTCCCGGTTATGTACGGTATTCGGGACCAAGTATATTCGTGTCTTCGGCGGCGAGTTCGGTGACATCTCTCGCGAACAGGCAACGAAGACGGCGTCGGAAGCCCTCGCGGGGTTTGCCGCCATCGCCGCGGATGCCGGTGTAACGGTCCTGCTCGAAACTCATGACGCGTGGCTGAACGCGAAGGATGTAGCCGCCGTGATAGAGGAGAGTGGGGCTTCCAACGTGGGGGTGGTATGGGACGTCCATCACCCCTACCGGATGATCTCCGAGGACCCGGAAACCACCTGCAGGCTCCTCGGTCGATGGATCCGCTATACACACTGGAAGGATTCGAAGCGCAACCCGGGCCACGAACGGGAGTATGAGTTGACCCTGTTCGGCGACGGAGACCTGCCGTTGGAACGGATTCGGGATGCACTCACGGAGATCGGATACGACGGATTTCACACACTCGAGTGGGAAAAGAAATGGCATCCGGAGATCGAGGAACCCGAGAAAGCCTTTCCGCTGTTTGTCGAGAGGATGAAGACGCTAATGAACCGGACGGAGGCGAAGTAGAATCCGGAGCACGGAACGGGTAGACCGGTGTCCCGCCGGCGGCGGACGTTCGCACTCAGCTTGAGGATATCCCTCTTCCGGGATAACTCCGGGTCCAGTAGGGCCGGAACGCCGGCGTATCGGGCCAGAACTCATGTCGGCTGATGGTCTCCGCCGGTTCGACTCGACCGCCGGCTTCAATCCACTTCATCAGTTCGGGGGCGGTGTTCCGTCGCCGGAGTTCATCGACGACGCATCGGTACAACTGCTCAAACGAACCCTGCGCCGGTTTCTCTCCGTACATCCCCATGAGTCGACAGGCTGACGGGTCCGGCGTAAACTGGAAGACGTTCCTGCCGTCGAAGGCCGTACACAGGACGGTCCCGGGCTGCCACTTTCCGGCATCGTGGCCGCAGAGTGCGATGCCTCTTCCTTCATTCGCATCTTTCTCCACTATAGACGCGTTTGCGGAACCGTCTTCCCTGACTGCCGCCAGGATATCGTATCCCTGGAGCTCCTCCGGCAACGCGTTTCCGGCGTCCGAGGCGGCGGCAATGGTGCTGCAGATGTCCTGCGGCTGCACCAGCATCTTCGACTGGCCACAGTCACCGTCGGGGGTGCGGATCAGGAGCGGCACGTGGGCTTCGGTTTCGTGTACCGGGTAAGTCTTCCCGAAGCGAGAACGTTCGCCGAGGTTGGTGCCGTGGTCCGAGGTGAGGATCAGGAGTGTGTTCTTCGCGAGGGTGCTGTCCAGGAACTCGTGGAGAAATTGTCCGAGACAGTAATCCATCCAGGCTACCTTTGAGGAATACTGGGCCTTCTTTCGCCGGGCCAACGCCGCCGGATAGTCTTGTGTCCCGTGATGGGAGAAGAACCGCGGGTCGATGCTGCCGTCACCGCCTGTGGTGTCGTCGAACCGCCTGAGGAACTCTTCCGGTGAATCCCAGGGCTCGTGCGGATCGAAGCAGTCGATCCAAAGGAAGAAGTCGTCCCGTCCGGAGTTGTCCCGCAGGAACTCCGCGCCTCGGGCAAAGAGTCGATAACAGTTCCAGTCTTCGAAGGATTCTCGGTGTCTGTTTGCGGCCGCGTACTGGATCAGGCAGAGGTTCTCTTCGACCGGCTGTGGCGAGTGTAAAGAACCGAAGAGATCGTCCAGTTCCGGATCGGACCGCCAGTTGGCAGGCCACTCGAAGGAGCCGTGTATCCAGGGGCGGTCCACCTCGGCGCCGCGTTCGAAGCACCACGCATGGAACGGCCAGTCGAAGTTGTGTCCGCCGTTGACCAGATGGGGCGTATCGTGAATCAGCTGGGTGGCGTACCCTGCCTCCGCCAGATAGCGTGGGAGGGTAGGGGCTGCATGGGGCAGCGGATGCCAGGCGTGGAAGGGCCCGCCGTAGCGTCCGGTCATGATGTCGGTGCGCTGAGGAATGGTCGGGTAACTTGCGGCGAAGGCGTTGTGAAACTGGTATGACTCCTCCGAAAGTCGTTGGATATTCGGCGTCTGCACCGGGCCGATCTGGTCATACCTGAGCGTATCGATTACGATGAGGATTATATTCATGAACCCGATTATACTCGACCGCATCACATTTGCCTACGACACACAGACCGAGCCCTCCGCAGCCGGGAACGACTCCTTCGTAACACTACTTGCCTCCCTCCGAAGGAAGAAACTATAATCGGATACCCGGCGACGTAGTATCATGATACCGTCTGAAATGGTACAGTAGCGATATATACCCGTAACAGTCCGTGGTATTGAGACAGAGGAGCGAAACATGAAAGATATGGAATTCATCGAACTCGACGAGACGCCTATCATCGCGGTACTCGTGATCGACGAGGTGGAGGACGCGGTGCCGGTGGCGGAATCGCTGGTGGCCGGCGGTGTCAAGGCGATAGAGCTGACGCTGCGGACGCCTGCGGCCCTCAAGTGCATTGAGGCGATCAGCAAGAACGTCGGCGACATCAAGGTCGGCGCCGGTACGGTTATCTTCAAGGAGCAGGTACGCGAGGTAAGAGACGCCGGCGCGGAGTTTGCGGTCTCTCCGGGATTGAATCCCGATATCGTACGGACGGCCAAGGAGATCGGGCTGCCCTTCGCCCCCGGCATCGCCACACCGTCGGACATCGAGACGGCACTCCACCTGGGGTGTATCACCCTGAAGTTCTTTCCGGCCGAGCCGAGCGGCGGCATGGCATACCTGAAGAGTATGTCGGCGCCATATAACTACCTCAACATCTCCTATGTGCCTCTCGGCGGCATCGGACCGGGCAACATGCAAGAGTATTTGGTGAACTCCTTTGTGCCTGCGATCGGGGGATCGTGGCTGGCGAAACGGGATGTCATTGCCGCAAAGGAGTGGAAGACCATCGAACGGAACGCCGCGGAGGCGATGCGGTTGGCCGTCGAAGCGAAAGGGGGGAAGGAATAATGGGAACGGTTGTCACATTCGGTGAGATAATGATGCGGGTTGCACCGCCGGGGTTTCTCCGGTTCCGGCAGGCGATGCCGGGGGCCATGGATATCTCGTTCGCCGGGGCCGAGGCGAATGTGGCCGCCGCGGTCACGGTCCTCGGGGGGAGCACGGAGTATGTAACCGCTCTTCCCGACAATGCCGTTACCCAGGCGTGTATCGATTCGCTGCGCGGCCGGGGAATCGGCACGAACCATATCCTCAAGAACGACACGGGCCGTCTGGGCGTCTATTTCGTGGAGACCGGCTCCGATCAACGGCCCAGTACCGTCGTGTACGACCGCTCCGGATCGGCGATCTCGCTGACCGAGGGCGGCGAATACGACTGGCCGAAGATATTCGCATCTTCCGATCTTGCGGGGGAGAGGGCCGACTGGTTCCATACCACCGGGATCACCCCGTCGCTGTCGCGGCAGGCATCCGATGCCACCCTGGAGGCGGTCAGGGCTGCCAAGGACCAGGGACTCTCGGTCTCCTGTGACCTCAACTACCGCTCGAAGCTGTGGCGGTGGGAACCCGGTGTCGAACCCAAGGCACTGGCTGAACGAGAGATGTCGAAGATCTTACCGTATGTGGACCTGGTGGTGGCCAACGAGGGGGATGCGTCCGACGTGCTGGGAATCAGGGCCGAGGGGTCGGAGGTCGAGCACGGACGCCTCTCGGTCGAACGGTACCCCGAGGTGGCCAGGAAGGTGGTCGAGCGGTTTCCCAACGTCTCCCTCGTGGCGATTACCCTCCGCCAGAGTATTTCGGCCTCCCACAACGACTGGGGTGCCATGCTCTACTGCAAGGATGGCGACCGGTTCTGGTTCGCGCCTACCGTGGATGGTGAATACACCCCCTACGAGATCAGACACATCGTCGACCGGGTCGGAGCCGGTGATTCCTTCGCCGGTTCGATGATCTTCGCCCTCCGCAACCCGGCCTTCGCCGCCTCCGGATCGTCCGGCGAGATCGATTATGAGAAGGTGCTCTCATTCGCGGTAGCCGGTTCGTGTCTGGCCCATACCATCAAGGGTGACTTCAATCTGGCGGAACGTTCGGAGATCGAGGCCCTGGCGGCGGGATTCGCGTCGGGAAGGGTCGTGCGATAGCGAGTTCCCGATCTTCAGCAGATAGCAGTAAATTGGAGCGACTTACCAAGGAGGAGACCGTGGGAGAAAGTAACAGACCGAATATCATCGTCGTGGTTTCCGATACCCTCAGGACGGCGTATCTGGGGTGCTATGGAAACGAATGGGTGAAAACCCCGAACATCGACGCCTTCGCAGCGGAGGGACTGCTGCTGGAACAGGCGCACCCCGAATCCCTGCCTACCATACCCATGCGCCGGACCATGCACACGGGCCGCAGGGTCTATCCCTTCAACACCTACGAGCCGCTCCCCTGGGACGACGTCTATCTCCCAGGATGGCAGCCCATGGACAGGGAGGAGCCGACCGTTGCGGAGACGCTGCACGCCGCCGGGTATCGGACCGGGTTCTACGCCGACGTGCCCCACTACTTCGTGCCGGGTATGAACTTCACCCGCGGCTTCGAGCAGTGGGAGTATGTTCGCGGCCAGTCCGAGGACCGCTGGAACGCCCGTGCTACCGCCGACGAACGACTGCTCCCCAAGTACTTTCATACCACCAAGGAGGATCGCATCCGTTGTCACATCGTCAACGTGAGACCGGAGCGGGGGGAGGAGGCGTTCCCCACGGCCAGGACATTCCGATCGGCCATCAGGTTCGTGGAGGAGCAGCGGGGCGACACT
Source organism: uncultured Spirochaetales bacterium (assembly GCA_964485495.1). Classification (GTDB taxonomy): domain Bacteria; phylum Spirochaetota; class Spirochaetia; order CAZAKE01; family CAZAKE01; genus CAZAKE01. The sequence goes on along the minus strand of CAZAKE010000011.1, from coordinate 36,208 downwards.
CCCTTCTACCTCTATGTCGACACCTTCTCGCCGCACGAGTCGTGGGAGGCCCCCTATCATTACTATTCCCTCTACGGCGATCCCGCCAAGCGAGTTCCTCTGCCCCTCACCATGCCGTACAAGCCTATCGGCGATGACGATGAGCTGCGGGAGATCCTTCCCACCCTCAGGGCCAACTACGCGGGTCTGGTGAGCATGGTGGACCGATGGTTCGGGGAGCTGGTCCGCACGGTGGACCGTCTGGGGATGGGGGAGAATACCCTCATCGTATTTACCAGCGACCACGGAACCAATTTCGGCGACAACGCGCTGGAGGTAGTCGGTAAGCCCGCGTCGTATCTCTATCCCGGAACCATGGATGTTCCCCTGATCGTCCGATTTCCCGACGGAGCCGGAGCAGGAGAGCGCAAGTCCGAACTCGCCTACTCGATGGAGATTCCCGCCACCGTGATGGCCGCCGCAGGGATACAGACGAGGCTCCATATCCAGAGTGAAGATCCGACCGAAGGGGATTTTCCGGTAGAGGGACAAGACCTCCGGACTCTCATCCACGGCCGATGGACAGCGCGGCCCTATCTCACCTGCCGGTACGGGAACTACCTCTGGTACAAGGACGGTACCCGCTACTTCTTCGGCAGCGCGAAGTTCGAGGACGAGTTTCTCTTCGATCTGGAGAGTGATCCCGCGTGCGAGAAGAATATCGCGGACAAAGACGCCGAAACCCTCGAGTTGATCCGCACGCGGCTCATGGCGGACGCGGGAGGTGTCATGGTGAGTTACGAACGGGAGCAGTCTACCGACGCCCTCGGCCGTCCCGTGTTTTCGAGGAGCGACGGATAAATACATCGGGCGGAATGATTTCGTCGGGTGGAGGCAATGGCCCCTCCGAACCGCCGGGATCAACCCATGCAGGTACCGACCAGCCGTGCGGCTTCCACCCAGGGGTGGTCCGGGGGAACGGTCTTCTTCTTCCCGGCCACCCTCTCGAGGGGTACCGGCACGCACCGGGTTCCCCTGACTGCCACCATCACGTTATACGTCCCCTCGGCCAGCAGCGCCGCCGCCTTCGTCCCGAGGAGGGTGCTATACATCCTGTCGGTGGCGGTGGGAATCCCGCCCCGCTGCACATGTCCGAGGGCCGTGACCCGGGCTTCGATTCCGGTGAGTTTCTGCAGCTGTCTGGTGAGTCGGCTGGCCTTGGATTCCTGGACCAGGTTGTAGGGGATCCCGTCGGCGTCCTTCAGACGGCCGTCCTCCGATTTATCCTTCTTTTTCTTCTTCGAATCGCCGTCTTTCTTGTTTCTATCTTTCTTCTCCTGCTTCTTTTTCTCCTTTTCCTCGATCTCCTCTATGGACATCGCTCCCTCGGCGACTGCGATGATGGAGAAGCGTTTTCCGTTCCGCCTGCGTGCCAGCAGATGCTCCGCCACGGCGTTCAGGTCGTAGGGGATCTCGGGGATCAGGATCACGTCGGCCCCTCCGGAGATGCCGGCGCCCAGGGCCAACCACCCCGAGTTGTGGCCCATGATCTCGCAGACGATGATCCGGTGATGACTCGTCGCCGTAGTGTGCAGCCGGTCGATGGCATCGGTGGCGATTGTCATGGCCGTGTCGAATCCGAAGGTGATGTCCGTCTCGGCGACGTCGTTATCGATGGTCTTGGGAAGAGTCAGTACGTCGATACCGGCCTTGTGCAGGCGCATGGCGTTTTTTTGCGTACCGCCGCCTCCCAGGCAGACGAGACATTCGATCTGATGTTTTTCGACGTTTTCGACGGCCACGTGCCGCATGTCCAGGATCTCGCCGCCCATGGGCATCTTGTGTGGCTTGTCCCGGCTGGTACCGAGGATCGTACCCCCAAGCGTGAGGATGCCGCTGAGGGCCTTGTCGTCGAGGGTCACGGTGCGGTTCTCCACCAGCCCGCGGAACCCGTCCTGGATTCCGATCACCTTCATGCCGTACTCGTTCACGGCGGCCTTGGCTACACCGCGTATCGCCGCGTTCAAACCAGGACAGTCACCCCCGGAGGTGAGTATGCCGATACACTTGGTCTTGGATTTCCGTTTCTTCGCCATTATACAGCTCCTTGCTCGTGCTCACTCCATCCTACAATCGTACGGTACCGGCGCCTTCAAGTCAAATCGAACACCTCTTACCACTCTTGCCCGTCCTTGATATGATTCCCTCCATGAAACCGATTACCTACGAGAAACCGTATCGAAGCGGCATGCTGGTGAACGAACTGCGCAACGCCGGTCATAGGGCCCACCTACGGGCCATAGGATTGAATGACGAGGATATCGTACGGCCGTTTATCGGCATCGTAAACTCGTTCAGCGAGATGCATCCGGGGCATATGCACCTGTGTGAGATTGCCGACGCGGTCAAGGCGGGGGTCAGGAGCGCAGGCGGGGTGCCCTTCGAGTTCAATACCATCGCCATCTGCGACGGACTCACCCAGGGGCACATCGGCATGCGGTATGTCCTCCCAAGCAGGGAGATTATTGCCGACAGTATCGAATTGATGGCCGAGGCACAGCGATTGGACGGCCTGGTGCTGGTTGCCTCCTGCGACAAGATCGAGCCGGCCATGCTCATGGCGGCACTGCGGCTCGACATCCCGGCGATGATGGTCACCGGCGGACCGATGATGCCGGCATTCGTCGACGGAGTACCCATGTCCATCGCGGACATGCGGGAGGTGCCGGGACGGTACGAGAGGGGAGAGCTCACGGCGGCGCAGTTCTACGCCATGGAGTGCTCCATCTGTCCGGGTCCGGGTTCCTGCGCCATGAACGGCACCGCCAACACAATGGCCATGGTGGCGGAGATCATGGGTTTCACGTTGCCGCTCTGTGCCACCATCCACGCGGTGGATTCGGCCAAGCGACGGATAGCCGTTCGGACCGGCGAGACGATAGTGGGCCTCGTGGAGAAGGGCAGGAAGCCGTCGGACTTCATCACCCCCGCCTCCTTCCGAAACGCCGTCCGGCTGTGCGCGGCCACCGGCGGTTCCACCAACGCCACGCTGCACCTTCCGGCCATGGCGTCCGAGATGGGAATTCCCCTGCAGATGGCGGATTTCGACCCCTTGAGCAGGCAGACGCCCCATCTGGTGCATCTGATGCCCTCCGGGCGGACGACTTTTCCGGAGTTCCACCGGGCAGGCGGCGTACCGGCACTTGTTCGTGCGCTCCTCACCATACTGGGCGAAGATGCGACAGCCGAAACTGCCACGGGGAGCACTCTGGCCGAGGTCGCGGCCGACGCACCGGAGCCCGATGGAGAGGTCATCAGAACGGTCAAGAATCCCGTGCATCCTCACGGCTCCTATGCAGTCCTTGCCGGGAACCTCTGTCCGGATGGGGCCGTGGTAAAGCAGTCGGGCGTGTCCCCGGGAATGTTGAAGCACACCGGTCCCGCGAGGATCTTCGACACCCAGGAGGAGGCGGAGAAGGCTATCTATGCCGGGGAAGTGAAGTCCGGAGACGTGGTGGTCATCAGGTACGAGGGACCCCGCGGCGGCCCGGGCATGCGTGAGATGCTCGGGGCCACGGCCGCGCTCATGGGTATGGGACTCGGGGATTCGACCGTACTCATCACGGACGGACGGTTTTCGGGGGCTACCAGAGGGCCGTGTATCGGGCACGTCTCGCCGGAGGCGGCATCGGGGGGCACTATCGGTCTCCTGCAGGACGGGGACACGGTCCTGGTGGACATTCCTGCGCGGAAGCTGGAGGTGCTGGTGGATGATGCGGAGCTCGATCGACGACGAGAGACGCGACCGGCCCGAAGAGTCGAATCTTCGTCTCCCGTGCTTCGACGATATGCCCTGTTGGTAGGAAGCGTAGCCGGAGGGGCCGTCCTCGGTGAAGCGGATGAGGCGTGAATCCCGGCTTTTTTCATCGGAACCGTCGAAGTGGAAGAGTGGACGAGTACCGAGGTTGCGGATCGGGCTTTTCGTGGCGGCCGGGGCGAACATGGTTCTATTCCTGCTCCTTCGGTTACTCCCAGGGCTCGAAATACCGATTCTCACAACCGATCTCGAACGGGCACTGCCGGCACTGCTGTTGTCCGCATCGGTTCAGATCGTGGGGAACCTGATCCTCGCATTCTACAGGCCGAGAAGGATATACTATCTCTTCCAGATCACATTTTCCGTCGTGGGCCTCCGGGCGCTTTTCATCCTCAACAAGGTTTTTCCCTTCACCTTCCCCGAAGATCTCGGATTCCCGGTGGCATCGTTTCTTCACGCGTTCCTTCTCTTTCTGATGGTCCTTACCGGACTCGGATTGGTATCGCATATTCGGAACCTGTTTTTTCGTTCCTGAAATCGACATTCTCCCGTCTTGGTGGCGGAGGGCCGTTCGCCGAGATCGGCTTGTTGATTTTTCCGTCAACTCACGGTACTTTTACTGCGGAGAAGTTGGAACCTGTACGGCACGGTGAATTCGGACAGCGGGCTCATGCCGCGTTACATCTTCGGAGGAGGTGGGATATCGAATCGCTTCGGATTTCCTTTCTGCATACTCTCTACGCACTCCTCAACCGAGCCGATCCACTCGGCGGGGAACGGTTTCACGCCGATGTGATCATGAACCCGATGGCCGGTGTGTTTACGAAGCGCCTAAGACTGAGGCAGGCGATATCGGACATGAACCGCGTACTCGCCGTGAATCGGATCCCTGTGAACGGCAACCATCACTCCAATCCAACCTCCGAAACCGAGTCGTCCGGGCATGAGGGCGGTTCCGAAGGCGGTGGGCGGCTTCCCGAGGAGCCGATCCTCGGGAGTGGAATCCGTGCCGACGGTTCTTCGTGGCGTGTATACGAACCGCCGTCGAAGGAGGCCCTGTTCACCCTCATCCATTCCCTCTGCGAGAAGAATCGGTCATGTAGTGATATCGGACCGAAACAGTTCATCGTGCTGGCAGGAGGCGACGGTTTTCATAAGGATGTCTGTTCCGAGATACTCAGTATCGATGGTGATGCGATCCGGGATTTCATCTTCTTTCGGCTTCCCATGGGAACCGGGAACGATTCGGCCGATGCCCCGACCCTTGCGGAGGCGTGTGAGTTGTTCCTATTCGGCGGGGCCTGTTTGCGGAGGCCGGTAATCAAGGTCACCGCTCGAGGAGCGGCCCCGGATTACTGCTTCAACGTGTTTAGCCTCGGGATCGACGCCTTCGTCTGTCTCATGACCGAATGGTTCAAGAAGATCTTTCCCGCCGGAATTTTCAAGGTTATGACCGACTTCTCGGCGGTATTCTACGACCTCTTCTATCCGACGCTTCCGATGCGACTCACCATCACCGAGAGAAGCGGGATCCGTCACGATCTCCTGCGGCGCTTTACCCTCACGGTGGTCGGTGCGACCGGGCATACCACATATGGGGGCGGGATGCCGGTGCTTCCCGAAGAGGGTACCCTGTGCCTTGTCGATGCCGTCCCGCTGATGCGAAAACTCGCACTGAAAAAGATGTTTTACTCCGGCGAGCATCGATATGCACCTGAAACCAACATGTATTCTATCCGGCATGTACGCTTCGACTACCCGAACAAGATCCTCGCCGAGTTGGACGGTGAACCCGTGCTGTACGACGCCGGCGCATTTCCGGTTTCCGTCGAGTTGATCGACCCGGGATTTACCGTGTTCAGGAAACCGGAAAATTATCAAACCGTTTGTAGAGGTGCTTGATACCATGCAGCCCGGATCTACATTGCGTGAAACGTACCGAATCCTCGAGTCGATCTCCGAGACTCCCATGTCCAAGACCTATCTGGCCGAAGATCTCACGACGGAGGATGCGGGAGCGCGGAAATTCATCATCAAGTCGTTGAACCTGAAAGACCTGAGTGACTGGAAGATTCTCCAACTATTCGAACGGGAGGCCGAAACGCTCCGGAATCTGGATCACTCGAGGGTGCCCAAGTATGTGGACTACTTCTCGGAATCGTTGGACGGCGACATCGCCTTCTATCTGGTGTATGAGCATATTCGGGGCCGGAGTTTGGATGACCACGTCACTACACGCGGCCCCATGGACACCCGGGAGGTGGAGCGGATCATGCGGGAGCTCCTGGAGATCCTGCGGTACCTGCACGGGCTCGAGCCCAAGGTGATCCATCGGGATATCAATCCCAAGAATATCATCATGAAGGAGGACGGCACCGTCTACCTGGTGGACTTCGGGGCGTGTCGTAATCTCATGAAGGATTTCGAGGGCAGCGGAGGCACCACCTTCGTGGGAACCTCAGGATACGTGCCCATGGAACAGATGATCGGCGATGCCGAAGCCCGGTCGGATCTCTACGCGTTGGGAATGACCGCAGTACACCTCCTCACGGGGAAGAATCCCACTCGGTTGCCTATGCGGGCCCTGAAGCCGGTGTACAGGTCCGCGGATACCTATAGCCGTCTCGACCGGGTCATAGACAGGTTGATCGAGCCGGACATCGAGAATCGGAGCTCCTCGGCTGAGGACGCCCTCGCGATGTTGGCAGGAAAGATGCCGACCTCCGGCCGGCTGAAGAATGAGAAATTCCGGGTCGAGTTGACGGATACCTCGGGGAAACATATCGTGATCCGTGAACGGGGTGGGGCGAGGGGTTTGATCTTCTCGAACGAGAAGTCGAAACGAACCGAGAGCATGCTCCTGAAGATGCTCCTCAATCTCTGGCTGACCAAACCGTGGATCGTAATCCTCATCGTGGCCGCGGTAACCGGAGGACCGGCCTTCATCCCTCTCTTTTTCCTCTACCGAAGCAATCGGGTCTACCGCTGGCTGCAACGGGAGTACTCCAAGGTCAGCGAGGTGGAGATCATGATGGACCGGGATTCCATCAAAGTTCCCGGCCAGATGAGGACCATCCCCTTCGATTCGATACTCGACATGACCGTCAACAAGACGAAGGGCACCCGGGGGTATCAGCTGGAGGTGCTCATCTATCTCCGGAACGGGAAGACCAGATCCTTCTACCTGTCCGAACTCTCCGAGGAGGAGGCGGACACGATATCTTGCTTCCTCATGGAAGCCTAAGCCGGATTCGCGATCGATCGAAGACACGCCGCCGCCGCGGCCATCACCGTCTTACCGCCGAACCCGCCGGCCTTCGTCACCACCGGGAGGCCGTCGAGAACGCCTCCATACAGTCGCCCGAAGGGGACATAAGGTTCGACGCTGCCGCATATCTCGATTCCCTGCGCGTCCACGGCCCGGCAAGCCCGAAGTGCCGTGTCGCCCCCCGTGAGGTACAATCCGGACACCGCCGTCTGCGATAGTACCGTCCGGCATATCAATTCGAGACACACCAGGATCCGTTCACTCAGTTCTTTCAAGGACGGCTTCGGCCGCGTGCTACTCACATCCGGGTTTTCAGGAAACCGCCTCGCGAGCTCATCTCTGGACAGGCCGGTAGATCGCAAGATCACGTCGCGGCCGGCTCGGAGGCAGGAGGCCGCCTCATCAGCCGCTTCGGCCGTATGTCGTTTGATTCCGTCCGGAGACACGCATGATTCCAGGTTCAGGGTCAGCATCGCCGTCTCCGGAAACTCCCACAAATGCTCGTTGATCTGTCCTGCGGTGACTTCCGACGGGCTACCACAGAGAAACAATACGGGGGCCGTCGATTCGGATTGCCCTCGAACTTTTCCTGCCTCGTCGTGCGCCTCTCTGTCGGATCTCTGTGTGTGCCGTTCCCATACCGGCCGGAGCAAGCCGGCGGACCCGGCAAAGACTACCCCTCCCGCGGGCGCTTTCTCATGCGGGTTCGGCTCCGTAGTATTCGCGGTGACCGATATTCCGGCGATCGCTTCCAGGTCGGCCTCGGTTTGCGCATCGGCGAGTATGACAATCGGGCCCGGCCGGTCCGCCTGAACGGACGGGATCGCCAATGGTTTCTCGGTTCCTTGCAGGATCTCGAGTGAGAGTTCCACGATACGGAGAGAGACCTGCTCGTGCAGTATCTCCCCTACCCGAGAGTGCCGAACCGGAGAGAGAGAATCCCGGCTCATCTCGGTCTCGGCAACGGGTACGCCGTCTACCTTGAGTATGCCGTCTCCCACGGTCCGTCCGACGCACGGGAGTGCCGGACAGAGCACTACCGGGATCTCGGGATCCAGCTCCATGAGTTCCCAACCGATGTTCCCCCGCATGGTGGAGTCGATCTTCTTGTAGATCAGATCAAGCCCCGCCGAGTCGATGATCTCGAGGGCGGCCTTCACGAGCTGTCGTGCAGTCTCCGGCCGTTGGTTCCTGGATTCGGTGTCGAGTACGACGGCGTCATAAATTTTATAATTCACGTCGAATCGATCGACGGATCCGCCACACTCGGGGCGGATGAGAACGAGGACCCGGCCGCCTGCGCCGCGAACTTGCAGGCCGGCGTCCATGGCGCCGGTGAGATCATCGGCGAGAATGGCTGCCGGACTCATAGGCCGTCCTCGCTCATCACCATGTCACTGAACCAGAAGTAGAGGGCCTCCAGTCGGGTGGTCATAGAGTTTCGCATCTTCTCCCGGAACTCCTTGATGTTGAGGACATCCAGTACGCACATGCCGTAGAAGAGGATCCCCTCCCTGACGGGTATCACCAGAATCTCCCACTGCATATCGCGCCTCCCTACCAGGGGAAAGATGGCATAGAACATGGTGGTGACGTTCTCGATGTGCATGGCGAGGCCGTCGGTTCCGCTTCGATACGTGACCCCTGCCACGCTCGATCCGAAGGTCAGGTCCCGCTGGTGTACGTACACCGTGTCGGCTTCACCCGGGACGATCTCCCCGACGACGGGGTCCGGGATAGGGTCGCGGTCTCTGGGATTCTCGATAGCCCAGTACTCCTCGAATAGCGTCCGCATTCTGCCGCGGCTGGTGGAGTAGTACTCGAGACCCTGGAGGGAGCTGACGGACCGGAGGATATTGTACAGGTTGAGCAGGAAGGTCTCTCGGTCGTCACCGTACACGCTGTCGGCTACACGTACGCCGTCGATGAAGAAGAGCGCCTCGACGCCCACCGAATAGTCGACTCCGCCGAGAGTAGCGGACACGCCGGAGGAGAGAGTGGTCTCCGGCTGATAGATCGGTTTCTCCGGAGACAGGAAGAACCTGGTCAGTTCTCCGGTCTGTACGAACTCCTCTAGTGAGGTCTCCGACACCGTTTCGAGAAACCGTGAAACCGGTGGGAATGAGGAGGAAATCCGGTTTGCGGTATCTTCCTCTGCAGTTGCCGTACTGAGTGATCCGGTGGTTGTCCACAACAATACTGCCGTAAAAAACGTGAGCACAATCCGATGCACTTTTCTACAGTGGCCCTTTTTTACATTCATTTCCATCTGAGTGCGTCCCTCATTTGGTCTTCAGCCTGTTCACCGCTGTAGTATATGATGATACGGTAGCATTATGGAGGAGTGAGGAAACAAAGAAAAGGGGGTAAGGGCCGCTTCTCGAATACCGAATACAGATCGCACGCCTATTGAGCGCTCTCTCGTTTCACGATATAGTACAACGCATTTGAATGCATAATAGGAGACAGACACATGGAAACCCAACCGTTGCAGTTCCTCGAATCACTGACCAACGCCTTCGGACCTTCCGGATTCGAACGAGAAGCCCTCAAGGTGGTGCATGACTACGTGATTCCCTTCTGTAAATCCATCACGCAGGACAAGATCGGATCGCTGCTCTTCGAAGCGGAGGGAGATCGGGATACCCCTGTGATCCTCATGCCCGGTCACGTGGATGAGGTCGGCTTCCTGATCACCGGTGTCAACGACAAGGGCTTTCTCCCGTTTACCACCCTCGGTGGCTGGTTCGATCAGGTGCTCCTGGGGCAGCGGGTGATCGTCAGGACCCGGCAGGGAGACAGGGAGGGGATCATCGCCTCCAAGCCCCCGCACATCCTCTCCCCCGAGGAGCGCAACAAGGTGGTCACCAAGGACAAGATGTTCATCGACATCGGGTGCTCCAACAAGAAGGAGGCCGAGGCCATGGGCGTACGGATCGGCGATCCGGTGATGCCCTGCTCCGCCTTCTCGACGATGGAGAAGCAGGTGTTCGCCTCGGAGAACGGTAAGGGCGAAGGCGGCACGAAGGCCGGGGATACGACCGATACTCAGAACGAGTCGAAGGCGGTAACCCTGGCGATGGGCAAGGCCTTCGACGACCGCATCGGTGCGTTCGTTGCGGCCGAAGTGGCACGCAGGATCAAATCGGAGAAGATCGCTCATCCCAACCGGTTCATCGGGGCCGCCACGGTGCAGGAGGAGGTAGGCGCCCGCGGGGCCCTCACATCCGGGTGGATCGCCGAACCGGATGTGGTCATCGCCCTGGAGGTGGACATCTCCGGCGACGTGCCGGGGATCGAATCTCATCAAGCGGCGTCGGTGATGGGCAAGGGGCCTTCGATTCTGGCCTTCGACGCCTCCATGATCCCCAACCAGGCGCTGAAGGAGCTCGTGATCGAAACCGCCGAGGAAAATGCCATTCCATATCAGCTCTCCACCATGGCCAGGGGCGGCACCGACGCCGGACAGATCCACAAACTGAGGGCGGGCTGTCCCGGCATCGTCATCGGCATCCCCACCAGGCATATCCACTCCCACGTGGGCATCCTCGCTCTGGACGACGTGGAGCGGTGCATCCAACTCCTCATCAAGGTGGTGACAACCCTGGATGCCGAAACGGTGGCCGGACTGACGGCACTGTAGGCGAGTCTGTTCGGGTAGATATCTCCAAAAAAGGACGAAACCCATACTCTGAGTTGTAAGAGATGTCGATTGTATTTACGCATCTTCGATACTATACTGAATCGATGATCTTTAATCTCGGCATTGCAGACGATGAACCCGCGGTACGGAACGGCCTAGTCAACCATGTCGGGTGGGCACGGATGGGATTCCGCGTGGTTCAATCGTTCGAGGACGGAGAAGACCTGCTTCGATTCCTCCAGGCGAGACCGCTTCATGTGGTCCTGACGGATATCCGCATGTCCGTCGTTTCGGGACTCGAAGTCGCGAAGACCATTTTTGAACGAAATATCCCAACCGAAGTCGTCCTTCTCACCGGATATAAGGATTTCGAATATGCCAGAGAGGCTATGCGGTATTCGGTACGGCATTACCTTCTCAAACCCGCGCATGAAGAGGAGCTGCGTGAGGTTTTTTCCGAAGTACATAGGTATCTTGAGGAGAAGCGTGCCGGCGCTCCGTCCTCACTCTCAACCGAGCGAGACTCGGATAGAATCCCGACCGATAAAGACAGCCATTCACAACCTCGAACGAACGCACAGGCGATGCGCCTCGTAGAACTGTACATTCGCAGAAATTGTCACAAGCCACTCGCCATGACGCAGGTCGCACGGGAGTTCTACTTCAGTCCTTCCTATTTCAGCCGTCTATTCAAGGAAAAGACGGGGAGGACGTTTATCGGTTTCCTTACCGATTGCCGGATGGCCCGGGCCGAGACCTTGATACGTGGGTCACCGGAACTCTCCGTTTCTGAGATCGCGTCGAGGGTAGGGTATACAGATTCCAATTATTTCTCCAAGCTGTACGTTCGTACATTCGGTTGTACACCCACGGCATACAGGAAGATGCTCAGGCATGATTACGGCAAATGAGATCGAATCGGTAGACAGGATCGGTCATCGTTTCTACCAGCGATCGTTCTTACTCTACTTCGTACTGGTACTGATATCTTTTGCCGGTTTGAGCCTGGCATTCTACCAGTTGAACCGCACGTTTCTACAGGATTATATCCAGGAGCTGAACCAGCAACAGATCCGGTCCACGGCGAGTATACTCGACTCCGTATTCTATCGAGTGAGTTACGCCTCCGCCGCGGTGTCGGCACGGAACTCGGTGATGGAATACCTCTCACGTATGCCTGAAGACGAATCGACGGTCCTGGAGAGGACCATCAGTGATCTTCTCTCGCTCTTCGTGCAGGCGAACACGGAGATATCATCGGCGAATGTGTACTCGGTACTGCGTGACAGGATGGTCACCGAGACCCTTTCGGTGGACAGATCGAGATATAAGGACTCGGTCTGGATCGACTATCTTCAGGAGATGGCACATACCCGGCCGATATTGGTATTCCGACTGAGTCCGATCTTCGAGGTTCCCATGCTCTCGGTGATCCGCCGGATCGATTCGAACGGCGAGATGTTGGGCGGCGTGGTCTTCAACCTCGAAATCGACGGCATCCGGAGCCTGCTCGGACGGCGTGAACAGCGGGGGGCTGAAGGACTCTATATTCTGCAGGACGGGGCACAGGTCGTGTTTTCCCTGTCGGATTCCGATTTGGGATCTGCGGATACCGCATTCCTGCGAGATTCAGGCGACAGCCTCTTCATGGCGAACGCATCGGGGAATCTGTTCAACCTCGATTACTATCTGAACAGCGGACTATCACTCTTCCAGGAGAGGACGAGGAGGCTGCGAAGAGTACTCTTCACAGTTCTCGGTGCGATGTTCGTGATTGGGGCAATGCTCTCGGTTATACTCGCATCGATCGCGTATCGGCCGATTCGTCGTATTCTCGGTACCATCCAGCATCCGGAATCCCACATAGGCGACGTAGAACGGCATACTCCCGATGAGATTCGTTACATAGAGGAATCGATAATCAGGATGATTGCCACCAACCGGCAGTTGGAAGAACGGCTGGCGGAGCGGTTCCGGAGCCTCAGACGGGCCCACTACAAGACCCTCCAGCTGCAGATCAATCCTCATTTTTTGTACAACACATTGGAGTCGATCTACTGGAGTACGGTAGAAGTGTACCGGTCGGATGATCCCGTACCGCAATCGGTATCCGCCCTTTCGCGCTTTCTCAGGAAGGTCCTGATGATTGATGCCATCGCCATGCCGCTCCACGAGGAGATCGAACTGACGAACCTCTACCTGGAGATCGTGCAATTCCGGTTTCCAGGGGTCCTCAAGGTCGAGTGGGATGTGCAGGACCGGGCACGTCGATGTCTGGTCCCAAAGCTCCTGCTCCAACCGCTGATCGAGAATGCGTTCTACCATGGGATCAAGCCGACCAGGAAGCCGGGAAACGTATATATCCAGATAGAAGAAGAGGCGGAAGTGTTGCAGATACGGGTTTCGGATGACGGCCGGGGTATGAAATCCGAGGTGCTGGAAGAACTACGGCGCCGCCTAGCCGTGGAGGAGGACATTGAAGACGAACATATCGGACTACTAAACGTCAATCGGAGGGTCCGGCTGTTATTCGGAACCGGAGCAGAGATCCTTCTGCACAACGCATCACCCAGCGGAACTACGGTACTCGTACGCATACCCTCCTTTACGTCGTTGGACAAGATCGGGTAGAAGAGGGGGAAAATGTCCCTGTAATCATAAAAAAGTCTTGTTTCGGAATCGCACATTCCGTGGGAAAATGGAGCATGACTTCATTATCGACGGACACCCGACGTGAGATGACACGTAGAGCCGGTCGTTCCAGCCTCCGCCGGAGGAATTTCAGGAGGAATATCTCCTTATTTCTCCTGACTCTGCCGGCCGTGAGTATTATCTTCCTATTCAAATACCTCCCCATGGGCGGCCTGGTCCTGGCCTTCAAGGACTATCAACCGCTGAAGGGAATTTTCGGGAGTCCATGGGCGGGGTTCGAGAATTTCCAATTCTTCATCCGGTCGAATCTCATCCTCGATGTCACCCGGAACACATTGCTCTATAATCTCTCCTTCATCGTACTCACACCCATCGTGTCTGTATCCTTCGCCATCATCATGTACGAACTGGCGAAACCGATCTTCATCAAGATCTACCAGACCATTCTCTTTCTGCCCTTTTTCATGTCATGGGTGGTGGTCTCGATCATGCTGTACGCCATGCTGAATACCGAGCACGGTCTCCTGAATCGTTTGCTCTCCACGATGTTCGGCGCGGAGGCGATTCGCTGGTATACGAGGCCGAACCTGTGGCCGTTCATCATCGTGGTGATGTACCTGTGGAAGACTATGGGGTATGCCACAGTCATCTATTTCGCAGGCTTGATGGGGATCGACCCATCTTTGTTCGAAGCGGCGGAGATAGACGGAGCGGGACGTTGGCAGCGAATCTTCAGGATCACGCTGCCGATGCTCTCGCAACTCATCGTCATCATGGCGATCCTGGGAATCGGCCGAATATTCTTCGCGGATTTCGGATTGTTCTACCAGCTTCCCCTGCAGAGCGGCGTCTTGCTCCCGACCACCGACGTCATCAACTACTTCACATTCCGTGCGTTGGTGGAGATCCGTGATTACGGGATGGCCGCCGCCGTCGGTCTCTACCAGTCGGTGATGGGGTTCGTTCTCCTTCTGATTACGAACTATCTGGCCAAGCGGATCTCCGGCGGAGAGCACGGACTATTCTGATGGAGAGTCAACGATGAAAGTCAACACCAAGTCCGAGGTAGTTACAAAAATCCTGCTACATACCGTACTCATCGTGGCGTGTTTGGCCTGCCTGATCCCGATGCTACTTACCGTGGCCATCTCCTTCAGCGATGAACGGGAGATAGTGTTCAACGGATACAGGCTTATTCCACGGGTCGTTTCAGTGCAGGCATACCGAGTAATATTCGACCGGCCCACCGCATTAATCAACGCCTACTGGGTTACCATTCGGACCACCCTCTTCGGTACTGTTCTCGGAACCCTCTTCATGTCGATGGCCGCCTTCTCTATGTCGCGGCGGGACTTCACCTGGCGAAGATACCTTATCTTCTACTTCCTATTCACCATGCTCTTCGATGCCGGCGTAGTGCCGACATACATCCTCATTACCAGATATCTGCGGATGCAGAATACACTGGCGGTGCTGTTCATTCCCCTCATGATCACGGCGTGGCACACGATCCTCTTGATCACATACATGCGGCAGTTGCCATTCGAGCTGATTGAGTCCGCGAAGGTCGAGGGTGCGAATGAGCTCTACATCTTCTTCAGGATCGCCCTCCCTCTCTCGAAGCCTGCGCTGGCAACCATTGCACTGCTCCTTGCGCTGCGGCTGTGGAACGAGTGGTTCTATGCCCTGCTCTTCATAAACAAGCGGAGTCTGGTTCCGCTGCAGTTCTGGATGCAGCGGGTCATGCGAGACATCCAGTTTCTGCTTCAACACCAGAGTCAGATCGGCGGCGGAATCGACTTCAGCAAGCTGCCTACCGAGACCACCCGCATGGCCATGGCGGTATTGGCGGCCGGGCCCATGATGTTCGTATTTCCATTCTTTCAACGATACTTCGCCCGGGGACTCCAGGTGGGATCGGTGAAGGGTTGATCGAGTGAGTATGAAGCGGCTATTCGGGACGTTGTCCCGTGAATATTTTTTCCAAAGGAGTCTTATATGAAACGCACGATTTGTATCGTCACGGTCCTCGCCGTTGCCGTCTGCCTCACCGCGCCGGTTTTCACTGCGGGACAGCAGGGAGGGACGGAATTGTCGGAACCTCTCATCTGGTACGTGCCCGGTGGTTCTGGATTTCCCTACAACGAGGCCGAGGAGAAGGCGGTGTACGACGCATTCAACGCCATCGTCGAGCCGGCCATCGGGACGACCGTCCAGATCAATGCCCAGGGAAAGTTCGGCGAGTATAACGAGACCATGCCGCTCATGCTTGCCTCCGGCGAGTACATGGACATCTTCTGGACGGCTACATGGAGCAACAACTTCCTGCAGAACGCCTACGACGGATTCCTGGCGGGGCTGGATGACCTGCTAGAGGAGTATGGTCAGGATATCCTCAAGGACACACGGGAACAGCTGGAAGCCACACGGATCAACGGAGAGATTCGGGGTGTATGGTCGCAGCAGATCGCGGCGTATACCAAGGTGTTTAACGTCCAGATGCCGCTTGCTGAAAAGTACGGCTGGGATTTGGAATCGGTCGAGGTGTTCGAAGACCTGGAGCCCTTTCTCCAGGACATCAGCGCGAACGAAAAGGAACTTATTCCCTTCGGCGTAGGGTGGGAACCGTGGAAACTCATGCATCCCTACTACGGTTTCGTGAACTTCGGCATCCTCACCGACATCCTCGGAGCGCGAGTAGAGGACGAGGAGATCACCATCATAAACCTGATCGACACTCCCGAGTTCAAGGAGTGGTGTGAGTTGATGCATGCGTGGTACAAGAGGGGGTACATACCCCAAGACGGTCTCACGTATACCCGGGACCAGTGGAGTCAGCTTCAGACCCAGAACCGGATCGCGTTTGGTCATCACAACACCTACAACCCGCAACTCGCCGACAGGGAGTTCTCCGGAGTACTAAGCAGGACCTTCAAGTTGGGCGAACCGGTGACCTATACCACCAACATCATCAACACAATCCAGTCGATCAGCTCCCAGTCGAAACAGAAGGAGAAGGCCATGCAGCTCCTGAATTTCCTCTGGACCAGCGAAGACGCCTACAACACGCTGGTTTGGGGTTTGGAGGGCAGACACTACGAACGCCTGGATGAATCCCACATCAAGCCGATTCAGGATTCCGGATACTATACGAACATCCCGTGGATGTGGGGCAACACCTTCATCAGCTACCTGATAGAAGGGCAGGAGGAAGGATTGTTCGACGAGGTGAAGGAGCTCAACCGGATTTCCCGCAAGGCCCCCAGTCTCGGATTCAACCCGGATACCGACGAGTTGAAGACTCTGATTGCCTCGGTCAGTGCCGTGGTCGACCAGTTTGCGGTTCCCGTGGCCGGCGGATACAGCGATCCCGAGACCGGCATCGCCAAATATCTGACCGCCCTCAAGCAGGCCGGCGTCGATGAGTTGATCGAGAAACTGCAGGCTCAGATCGAAGAGTGGAAGGCGGTGAATAGGTGAATAAGTAGGATTGGAGTGGCCTAACACCGGCATGCAGAAATGCTGATGGGATAAGAACGTCCCGCATTCTACTGTTGTTTCCCCGACTCCTCGTTGTGAGGAGTCGGGGACCAATTACCTCTATAAACGTTTGACAGTAACGGAGTAGATCATCCCAGCAGGAGCCTGCCCACGTACTCCGGGTCGATGTTCAGCGCATCCATCACCGGAATGTCGACGATATCTGATATCTCCCGCATGTGCAGGATATCCTTCAGGCTATCGGTGCCGGTAATCTTCGATCCCTTCACCGTGTATCCGAGATTGGACAGCACCCAACAGCAAGCCGCGGCCGCCACACTCTTTCCGGAGTTCATGGTAGTTCCGCACGCCAGGATCATGCGGGAGCGAGGATGGCGCTTCTCCGTGTGTTTCGGCACGATCAGCGGGAACCGTGTGGTGTTCAAGGGCATGCCGTCTGCATCCCTTCGTCTGTTGCATCATAGTAACTCGCTTGCGATCAGGTATATCCCGGCGGCTGCGGTCGCGGCGCCGATCAATTTCTTCGCTACGTGTATGGCCGCGGATCGCTCGTTCCATCGGAGAAACGTGCGTACTGCCTCGGTGAGTACTCCCGCCGCCACAATCACGGCGCAGTGACCCACGGCGAAAACAGTGAAAACGGTGAACGCGAAAAGGAGATCGGTACGTGCCGATTGAAACGCTACGGCGATCATCGGTGCCATGAAAGCGAACGTGCACGGTCCGAGGGCAAGACCGAAGATCAGACCGAAAAGGAATGACGAAAATATCCCCCGCCTCTTCACCGTCGGGTTGATGGAGTAGTTGAATAGGTCGAACGGCAGAACTCCGGTGAGGTACACCCCGAAGAAAACGAGGAACGCCCCGACAATGTAGGTCGTCACGGCGCCGGTATTTCCCATGATCATCCCCAGCATGGAGGTTGCGGCGCCGATTAGGAGAAGGGTAACGAGAATTCCGAGCGCGAAGAGGAGAGACATTACGCCGGCCTTGTGTTTCGTTCCGTCACTCTGTGTGACAATGTGTCCGACAATGAGGGGAATACCGGCCAGGTGACAGGGACTCAAGACGACGCTGAGCACTCCCCAAGCGAGTGCCGCGGTCGCCGCAATGAGAAGGGAAGACTCGAGCATCGTCGTCAGCTGAGTGAAGAGAGCAATCATTATCGCTTCACCCCTTTCTGGCTCAATATCTCCACTATCTGGTCGTATGGAAAAAACCCTTCGTGTCGAAAAAACTCCTCGCCCTTCTCATCCAGAAAGACCTGTGTCGGTATCACCCTGATATTGTATGCATCGGCAAAATGCGATTGTTCCTCTGTCCAGACGTCGTAGAAGAGGACACGCACATCGTTCGGGAAATTTTCTTCCAACTGGTCCATCACCGGCTGCATCATACGGCAGGGGATGCAGTTTACGGAGCCCAACTCGATGAAGGTCACCAGATGGGAGGACGAATCGCCGGAACGATCCGACTCGGTCGATGATTCGCTTGCGCCGCACATGGCGAGTTGCGTGGTCAGAATCACCACCACGATAACGGTACCGAGAAGCATACGGATCTTCAAGAGCTCACCTCCAAAGTATATTAATTACGGTCAATAACGATAATAACGATTCTGTTCTTCCGTCACTATGCCTATTTCGCATAATAGCAAAATATATAGGTGACGTCAAGAACCAGCTCGCGTCCCCAGCAATTCTCACGACTACGACTACCGGCGGAACCTTCCGGATAGCGGGCTTCCGACGCGATCAACCACCATTGGCCTTACTCGTGAAGGCCCTCGTGGACACGGTCTTCTTGGTCTGGAGAGATGGACGCTTTACTCGTCTCGACACACAAGACCTCTATAATCGGAAGATCTCGAGAAATTCCTCGCCGAAGGGGAGCCCGCGAAGCAGGTCGTACGACCGCTCATGGGCCCCTACGGCCTAACAATTAAGGGCGTCGAGGCTACAGACCTCGATGAGTATATGGCCGCGTGGGAGTCCCAATGAGCCGCGGGTGCTGATCGTATCGCCATAGTACGATGAAGAACGAAGAATGAAGGCGGAGAATCGATCGGAGGAAGAATGGCTTCGGATACGCCGGGTTTTCCTCCGGTCACAATGAGAGAAGCGATCCGGATGTTGCAGGATCGAATTCAATCCCGCCTTTGTTCTCGTTCGATCTCATCGAGATAGTTCGAGATTTCTTCTTCGCCCATGAATACATCGTTTCGAATAAATAGAATTGGTAGCGTCACCGAGTTGAACTCTATTTCATGCTGGCTGCAGAGTCGTTCGATCGTATCGGTTATCTCTTCCGTATGCGAATGGAACATGTCGTAGGCACGTGACTCTATTCGACGGTCTCGTTGTCCCAAGGAGGTGACTCGGGACGCCAGTTCCTCCATGCGTTTCGTCTCTTCGCAGGAGGGGCAGACCGCCTGGTAGAATAGATACGCGTACTCTTTCTCCTTTTGTTTACACGCACCGGAGAGAACGAAAAGAACGAGTACCACTGCGGTGAGAAGAACCGACGATACCCAAGGGAGCCGGTGTCCGTGCGATCGCGAATTCATATGCATTTCTCCTTCTCGGACGGTTTCTAAGATCGATTCATATAGCTTCGTATGAATCTGTCCGCGGCGATCACGATCAGTACGATCGCCACGGACCCGAAAAACACGACGGCAACCGTTTGCAGCGATTCCAGCAGCGTAGGACGAACGACCATGACTGCCGCGAGAACGAGCATCACCACTCCGCCGGCGAGTTTCAGATGACGACCACGGTTTTCGTTGATTACGATACGCTTCAGCGTGAAAGCGGCGGCAGCGACGATGACGATTTCATCCACTAAATATACCAGTAGATACAGCAGGAGCAGTGAGAAAAACACGGGGAAGACGAGTCGATAGTCCGCAAGCAGATTCGACCAGATGACCGGAAAACCGGCGGTACACGGTAACTCGACAATTGCGACACCCGCGGCCATGAACATCGTGGAGACGGCGAGCGATATCGCGGATCGATCGGCACGGAGGAGATCACGGGCACGCGTTCCGATACGGCGTTGATTCTTCGCGGAGATGGTGAGTGAGATACCGCGCTTGAACGCAAAAAAATCTTTCACGTTTATCATACCCATGACAAACGCAAGCAGCGCGACCGCATAACGGACCCATCGCACCGCCGAGAGAATCGTCATCGCCTGGACGACGCCGACGATAAATAGACCGTAGATGACGGAAGTAGTCGTGAGAAACACCATACCCACGAGAAGTATTCTGCCCCGCGAACCCGTATGCAACACCATACCGAGCAGGAACGTCAGTACCCAGAGAGAACAGGGGTTCATACCGTCCAGTACTGCAATGAGAACCGTAGCGAGCGATAGGGGCAGGGTGGAGAGTTCGATCGTCCCGAATAATCGAGATTCGACCGTACCCGTACCGGTGGAGGGCGTACTCTCCGGAAGCGGATCGACCATCGCGTCGATGCAGCCGTTTTCTATGCATTCTGTTACGGTTTGCGATATCTCCGCGCAAATCGTTTCATTATATCCGATTTGCAGCCGTTTTCTATGCATTCTGTTACGGTTTGCGATATCTCCGCGCAAATCGTTTCATTATATCCGATCCAGGCGTGCGTTCCGACGAAAACGGCGGGAACATTCGGCGTTTCGATGCCGAATTTCGTGGCCATCCGGCGAAACTCGCGAATGTCGGAGAAGGCATTGCCTACCTCCTTCTCGATTACCTCGACTCCGGGCTCTGCGTCCGTGAGTGTTTTGAGGAACGGCTTCATCCGCTCACACATCGGGCAGCCTTCCTGCCAAAAGAGATACAACCGGACAGGATCGGCTTCGGCATACATCGCCGCCGCGGTCACCACGATAAGGAGTGCCGCTATTATGCAGAGCCGGGCGCGAGGTCTGAGGTCTTCTTCGGTCGAAAAAATGGTACCCTTCGGTATCACTGCGTTTCTCCCGCTCTACCGTCCGACTGTCATGGTTTTCGACGTCGTCCTCTCGAATCGTGCATCTTCGATGGGTGAATCTCGGATACTACGATGCGATTATCGTATGTTCTCTGCTTAGGCGCCGACGAGGACACCGTACCCCACTCCCGCCGAAGTCGAGAGCACTACAACGAGACCGAGGTATACAAGGGTCTTCTTCCATCCGAGCTCACCCGATATGACGAGTATCGACGGAAGCGAGAGCGAGGGACCGGCTAGGAGCAGCGCCAGCGCCGGTCCGTTTCCCATGCCCGCCCCGAGGAGGCCCTGCATGATAGGCACCTCCGTGAGTGTGGCGAAGTACATGAGCGCCCCGGCGACCGACGCCACGAGGTTTGCACCGAGGGAATTCCCGCCCACGAGCTGTGCGATCCACCGCTCGGGGAGCAACGCCACGTGCCCCGGCCTCCCGAGGAGGAAACCGGCTACCATCACTCCGCCGAAGAGGAGCGGCAGAATCTGCACCGCGAAGTCGCGGGTGGCGCGTACCCAGTCGGTAAGTTCCGAGCGCTTGAACCAGCGGATGAGCGAGTAGAGCAGGAGAATGGCGAATCCTCCGGTGATGAAGTATTTCGCCCGGTAGATTGCGTCCCATCCGCTGCTTGCCCCTTGAGACGGCGCCCAGTTGATGAATACGAGGATGCCGATCATGCTCGCCATGTAGACGGCCATCTTTCCGAGTCCGCGTTCATGATCCCCCGACGACTGGAACATGGCTGCGTTGGTTACGCGTGCCGCGTCCTCCTTTCGAAAGACCAGGTGCATCAGGATGCCGATAACAACCGAGAAGATCACCGCGCCGACCGCTCTCGCGACTCCGAGCTGCATTCCCAGCACCTTGGCGGTAAGAACTATGGCGAGAATGTTGATCGCGGGACCGGAGTAGAGGAACGAAACCGCCGGTCCGATCCCCGCCCCCTTCTTGTAGATCCCCTTGAAGATCGGCAGGACCGTGCACGAGCAGACGGCGAGGATCGTCCCCGAGATCGACGCCACACCGTAGGCCACGACCTTCTTCGCATCGGGCCCGAGATATCGGATAACCGATTGCTGGTCTAAAAAGATCATGATCGCCCCGGCGATGAAGAAGGCCGGCACGAGACAGAGCAGGACGTGTTCTCTCGCGTACTCGGAAAGCATCAGGAATGATTCCTGCACCGCCGAGGCGACACGTTGCGAGGCGAATGGGACGAAGTAGGCGAAGAGGAATATTCCGGCGAGCAGGATCAAGACCCGATTCGTCTTCTCCGACCAGAATCGGTTCAGGCTGTTTGCGAACCCGGAGGTATCGCGGTCGTCGGTTGAGATGTCAGCCATCGACAAGCGCCTCCGCTATCTTCATCGTGATGTCCTTCACAATCTCGTCGGTGATGGCGGTCTTGCCCTTCTCGACACCGTAGTCGGTCATCTGGTAGTGAGAAATCGGCAGACCGAGTCGCTCGAAGGCCTTGCGGCCGCAGGCCGTCGGACATCCGTCGAGTACGATGTTTGCGTCGACCGCCTTAGCGGATTCGACGAAGCCCGAGAGCTCCGCGCCGATCGCCGCGAGACAGGTCATACTGCCGGTTCCGAGCTTGCCGAGTCGTCTTGCCACACTGTCGGCGAGCAGTCCGGTATTCGCGGCACCGGAGCACGCATAGAGGAGCCGTTTCGTTCCGTTTTCGCCACATGCACATTCGGCCATCATCAAGCCCCCTTCATGATCTCGACGATCTCGTCGACGCTCAACACCTTGCCCACCTTTTTCACCGTACCGTCGATCGCAAGGGCGGGTGTCATCATCACGCCCATCTCGGCGATTGTATCGATTTCGGTCACCTTCACGACTTCCGCGTCGATGCCCGCTTTCGCGACGGCGGCGTTCGCATTCGTCTCGAGTAATTTGCATTTGGGACATCCCGTCCCGAGAATTTGAATCGTCATCAGTTTCTCCTCACATCAGTAATATCGATAATAGTAGCTATTTGGCAATATAGCCAATATAGCGAAAACTGTCAAGTTTTTTTCTACCCGGATTACGCAGTTAGAATCAGGTACCCGGCGAGGACGATGAGCGTCACACCGGCGATGCGTTCAAACCATGGTTGGAAGCGCGACCAACGTTGGAGCCGCGTCAAGAGTGGCGCGCTGGTCCCAACCAACAGCAGCGGAATACTACGGCCGGTCGCGTAGACGGCAAGCAGCAGTGCCCCGAGTGCCGCGCTTCCGCTCTTCGAGGAATAGGCGAGAATCGACGCTGTAACGGGTAGCGTACAGGGCGACGCGGCCACGCCGAAGGGCAGCCCGAGCAGAAACGCACCGAGTAACCCGCTCCCCCGACCGGGTTTGATCCACGCCCAGGAGCTGTTCACATCGATATCGATTACCTTCATCAACCAGAGACCCATGAGAATGAAGACCACGGCGATCCCGTAATCCAGAAAACGGCTGTCGAGCAGGAGTATTCCCACGCCTCCGGCCGCCGCTCCGAGCGCGGTGAGCATGGTGACGATTCCGAGAACGAACGCAACCGCAAGCGCGGCGGATCCGGTCTTCTCCGATCTACCTGTAACGAAACCGGCGACGAGGAGGACGGTCGGCAGCGAGCACGGACTCAGTCCGGCGAGGAAACCGGCCGGGAAAACCGTGGCGAATGCAACGAGTAACGACGAATTTTCCGTGATGGCGCCCATCACTGCTTCTCCGCCAGGTAGGCGACGATCGCCGGAGGATCATAGGGCGCGTGGAACTCCTCGATCTTGGATCCGTCGCGGCCTACCACGGCCGCGATGCTCATTCCGCGTATCGAGTATCGATGCAGCATCTCGAAACACGTCTTGCGATCTTCCTCGGCCAGTGTGTTGAGGTCAAAAAACACGTAGGCGTATGCCCCGTCGAGTGCGGCCACGAGATCCTCCGTGTTCTTGCGTATATCCTCATAATATATGCGCGTGCCCTCACAGCAGAAATCCGAAGGCTCGGCGTAGAACACCAGTACGTAGGGTTCCGATGATTCTCGGGCGTCGAGAATTTGACGATCTAGCTCCGATACCTCCGCCGGCACCGTCTCGCCGGCGCTTCGACGAACCTCCTTGTAGGTGACGAATGAAACCACCAGTACGCCTACCGTGACGAGTATCACGACTCTCCATCTCTGCATGCGAATCACTCCTTCTTATATGTACTCTATCGAGTGCGCGCCTCGAGGCGCCGCGGGTCAGGTCAACTCGACTGCGATCAGGAAGATCCCGCTGATGCGCGGTTGCGAATAAAAAATTCATTGGCAGTATAGCCAAACAAGCAAAAACAGGTCAATGGTCGGCGTGTTGCCGTCTTGAACTTCGTCCGTTTTTCCGCTATACACTATTCCATGCCTTCGACATCCGCAGACGCCTCGTCCATTCGACGGGAGACGGCCGACAGACCGTTCAGACCTCGTAACGTTCCGTTCTTTTACGGGTGGGTCGTCGTGGCCGTAGGGTCACTCGGCGTCGCGATGTCTATTCCGGGACAGACGATGGGTGTGTCGGTGTTCACCGATTCCCTGATCGAGGTACTCGGGTTGTCCAGGTCGCTATTGAGTATCGCCTATCTGGTGGGCACCATCGGGAGCGCGTTGATCCTCTCCTATGCGGGACGGGTCTATGATCGATATGGATCGAGGGTCATGGCCGCGGCGTCCGCTATCGGGTTAGGCGCGGTACTGGTTGTAATGACGCGGATCGACACTGTGGCAGCCGCGCTCACTCACGTCTTTCCCACGGCATGGTCGTGGTTCCCTCCGTTCCTGTCGGTATCGATCGGCTTCTTCGGCATGCGTTTCTTCGGACAGGGAGTACTCACCATGTCGTCGAACAATATGGTCATGAAATGGTTCGTCCGGAAACGTGCCATTGCCGCGGCGATCGTCGGTACCGTGTTGTCGTTCACCTTCTCCGGCGCGCCTCGAGTACTCGACGCCCTGATCGGGGCCTTCGGCTGGCGGGGCGCTTGGCTCGCGTGCGCCGTTGTAGTCGGAATCGCGTTTCCTCTCGTTGTCGTCGTATTCTACCGTGATAACCCCGAGCAATGCGGAATGTCACCCGACGGCCGAATGCGATCGCGACGTCCTCGTCGACGCAGGCGAACGCCGCAGCCGACCCACCCGGAGGAGGACTTTACGCTGCGTCAGGCGAGGCGTACGTTCGCATTTTGGGTATTCGGCAGTGCGCTATTCTTGCTTTCCCTCTACTCCACCGGTCTCACATTTCACATCGTTTCGGTGTTTGGCGAGGCGGGGATGACGCGCGAACTCGCCGTGTCGATCTTTCTACCGGCCTCGGTGATCGCGGTCGTTATCCGCCTGGCCGCGGGGGTAATCAGTGATTATATAAAACTGAAATACCTTCTGATCGGTCTCCTCCTCGGCCTTCTGGTTTCATCGATCTCCGTAATCATGCTCGGTCCGGGTATCCCCGTGGTTGCTATCATAGTGGGAAATGGAGTCTCCGGCGGTTTGTTCGGACTCGTTGCGACGGTCACCTGGCCTCAGTATTACGGCCGCTCGCACCTCGGGTCGATCACCGGCTTCATCATGGCGTTGCAGGTGGCCGGGAGCGCCGTCGGCCCGTACGCCTTCAGCCTCTCGCTGCGCCTCACCAACGGCTACGCCGCGACCGCCGGTGCATGTCTCGCGGCGGCGTGTGTGCTCATAGTCGCGTCGTTACGGGCCGAGCGACCGCGTGAAATCGGCGCGTATGGATCCTGAATTCGCGAAGAGCAAGACCTTTTATTAAGAATAGCCGGGTTAACTGGAAGATTCACCGGCTTTGCGTACCTCCGGTTGTAAGCGCTTATCATGGGTGAAGAACGTGCGGTAACCAAACTCAGTCATGAGGAAGACCGTAATCGTAACACTGCCCAAAATTCCAAGCATAATGGCAATCTGATACCGTATGGCCAGAACGGGAGAGCTGCCTGACAGAATCTGACCCGTCATCATGCCGGGGAGGAAAACGATTCCCATACCCATCATGGAGTTGATTGTCGGTAATATGGCCGCCGCGAACGCATCGCGTGCGTACCGTCGGGCCGCTTTAGGCGTCGTAGCGCCAAGCATCAGGGCGGCTTCGATCTTGTGACTGTTATCACGCATACCGGTCGCCAAACGCTCAAATCCCAGAGCAATCCCGGTCATTGAATTTCCGATTAACATGCCGCCGAGTGGAATGAAATAGCGTGGTGTGTACCAGGGCTCAACGCCAATAATACCGAAGATAAAGATAAATGCCGCACACATGGTACCGGTCAACAGCGACACGATAATCACATACGTCAATTTTCGGGGAGTTTTGATCTTCACGCGTGCAAATACATTACGCACGGCAAAGGTCTCCATTATTCCAAAAATGAGCAACGTCAACCAGGGACTGGGATGATTGAAGACAAACTCGAGGATGTACCCGACGGCCACCAGCTGGACCGTCATCCGAACGGTTGCTATCAGAATTTCACCTGTCCGTCCGGTTTTCCATCGTGCCGCCATGGCGAGAACCAATAAAATAAAAATGTATCCGGTTCCAAGCCGAACATAGGAGATCTCCAAGGCCCCGTTCATCTATTCCTCCCTCCTTTGAACTGTATTCTGAAACTCTCCACCTACGATGTGATAGATATTCACCGGCGCCAATGCCTCAATCGCACTACTGTGACTCGCCATAATCACTGTTTTACCTCTGTCTCTATACTCGGCTACTATCTCAAATACCCGTTCTTCGGTTTCTTTGTCCAAGGCGGCCGAAGGTTCATCCAAGAGTAACACCGGCGGATCCATAAGCAATACTCGCGCCAGGGACAGACGCTGCAGTTCTCCTCCGGAGAAAGTACTCGGGTTTTCATCGAGTGATTTTTTGAGATTCAATCGTTCTAGAAGCGTACAGATCTCTTCATCTTCGGGAAGCGGATGACCGGAAAACTCGCAACCGGCACAAACCTCGTCACGAACGCTTTCGGTGAATAACACGGGGGTCTGCATGAGCATTACCACCCTGCGACGCAACTCGACCGGTTCGACATCTTCTATTGATCGGCCCTCATACTTGATGCTTCCCTCATCCGGAACCGCCATTCGATTCAAGAATCGTAACATCGTTGTCTTGCCGCTTCCGCTGGGACCCTGAAACACGGTGATATTGGCGGAATTGATCCGCATCTCTTCGGCCTTGAACACATCCAAGAAGCGTATTCCACTGATACGAAAAAGCTCCATCTCATCGCCGATACCGTCTGCACTACTCATAGTCCTCCTCCTCCATTATTTCCTTGGTCAACTCCATAACTTTTGCTTTCGCCTTTTTCAGGGTAGCTACCCCTTGTTTCGTTGCCCGGTAATATACCCGATGTCTTCCGGATACCGTACGCTCCTCACGCTCCAAATACCCGGAGCGCTGCATGGCGTGCAGGGTGGGATAGAGGGTACCCGGGCTGATTTGGTACCCGTGTCTTCTCAGTTCATCAGCCAAATCCACCCCGCACACGGCTTCTTTCGTGCTATGATATAGGATGTGCAACTTGATGAAACCTAAAAAGAATTCTCGTAGCATCTTATCACCTCGCGATATCGTTGAACGATATTTTAATACGATATCGCATAACGATAGTTAGTGCAATACCATTCGATCGTAAATGTACTAGTGCCGGCTGAATTTCTACTGATGGTGGTCCATGTTTGAGAAAAGGTATGAGAAAGGTAAATGCGGTTCTTTCAACTACTTTCCGCTCTTCTTGTCGGCGCAGGGCACACAGAAGAGCGCCTCCGGCACATGCTGAAGCCTCGCGATAGGGATCTCTTTACCGCACCGAAGACAGGTCCCATACGTGCCCTGTTCGATTCGTCGCAGTGCGTTCTGAAGGCGTTCCAATGACTTTCGTGCCTGATCAAGGACGTGTTCGGCTACTCCCTTGTCATTGATCGCTTCCATGCGGGTCAAGCGTCCGAGACTCACACTGGGCGCGATAGGCTGGGTCTCCTCGTTTAGGTAGGGAAGCGAGTCTCGAATCTGCTTGATTCGTTGGGATATCAGGGCCCGCTGTGCCTCGATTTCTTCCTGCGTCATAGGGCCATCACGCTACTATACTTCTCCATGAAGCGTCAACAGAGAGTGTGGCCAGACGGGGATTGTGCCTGTCGATGCTACATGGGTGATACCGTGACGCATTATCTCTTCTCCTTACATTGTAATCAGGTTCTGTTTGTTCGATTAGGGCACTGTATGATGATCGATTCGGAGCGAAGTACCGGCCCTTTCCAACAAGTAGGGCTCGAACGCGAAGTCGTCGGCGAGATCTCGTTCTCACGCGATCCATCTTCGCCGGATCAGCCATAGACATAGTGCGAACAGTGCCGCGCAGTATGCGATGAGTAGGCCGAAGTCGACGGGAGCCGGCATCGACCATGTGCCTATGATCGATCCGTGCAGGGCGTCCGCCCCGTAGGTCAGCGGCAGGATGTAGGAGAGCGGTCGCAGCCATACCGGAAGCGCCGCCACCGGCACGAATAGCCCGCAGAGGAAGAGCATGGGGAAACGGAAGAAGTTCGAGAACGTCTGGGCCTCGAAAACCTCGCTTACGGAGACTGCGATCAGCAGTCCAAGCAGCGTCGAGCTCACCGAGATGAGGAGCACTGCGGGCAACAACACGCCCCACGCAACGCCGGAGAGATCCGTCAGAATTGCGGCAATAACGAGGGGAACGAAGGCGTTGACGGCGCCGAAGAGGATTGCCCCGGAGATCTTGGCCGTCATGAGGAGTATCAACGAGATCGGTGCCAGTAGGAGGCGGTCGAAGGATCGACCCCGTTTCTCGAAGGTTACGGTGACCGCGAGCATGCTTGTGGTTCCGAACAGTACCGACACCGCCATCACTCCGGGAACCATGGAGCGGATGTCGTCCATGCCTATCCCTGAGCGGATGAACAGCATCCCCGCCCATGCCAGCGGGAAGATCAATCCCCAGCTCACGTTCGGCGGCTTGAGGTAATACGTCTTCATATCCTTGGTGAGGATGTTCCAAAATGTGATCCAGCTCTTCATGTTCCGCCTCCTCCGGAACGTCCCCGTTCCTTTTCTCTCTTCATCTCGATCGCCTCGATTCCGGTGATGCGTACAAACACATCTTCCAAAGACGGTCGAATACGCCGCGCCTCGAAGACCGCGGTATGATTCTCCTCGATAATTCGGATGATTGGACCGACACTCACCGGAGATGATGACTCGATGCGTATCTCCCGCTCCGTCTCCGACAGACACGTGATGCCGTTGATTCGGGAGGAAAGAGTCTCCGCGAGCTCACCCGCTCCACCCTCGACGGCTATGTGTAGGACGTGCAGGTGTCGTGCGTCTTCCACAAGAGCATCGACCGTATCTGTGCGCACGATCAGCCCGTCTACGATGAACGCGATCCTGCCGCATAGCCGCTCGGCCTCTTCGATGTAATGGGTGGTGAGGAACACCGTCGTCCCGGCCGCGTTCAAATCGGCGAGCAGCCGACGGATATCTCGGGCGCTCGCGACATCGATACCGGCAGTCGGCTCGTCGAGGAAGAGCAACTGCGGTGAATGCATGATTCCCGCGGCGATGGTCAGCTTGCGTTTCATGCCCTTCGAATACCCGCCGAACTTCCGGTCTGCGGCCTGGAGAAGCCCGAATCGCTCGAGGAGCTCACTCGCGCGTGCCTTTCGAGCTCGGGCGCGCATTCCGTAGAGCGCGCCGCAGAACTCCAGATTGTCGCGCCCGGAAAGCTCGGGGTAGAGGTTGCTTTCGTCGGGGATGATGCCCATGAGATGCTGAGCAGCCTTCGGCTTTCGGGAGCAGTCGATCCCACCGATACGAACCAGTCCTGAATCGGCTCGGGCGAGACCGGTCAGGATGTTGATCGTCGTGGTCTTGCCGGCGCCGTTCGGACCGAGGAAGCCGAACAACTCGCCCTCCTGCACCGTGAACTCGATTCCACCCAGAGCCCGTACGGCCCCGTAGCTCTTCTCGAGGCCTCGTACTTCCATTACCGGTTTCTCGTTGTTGATCATCCTTCACTTCCTTCATCGGCCCGGCCGGCCGTCGCCCACTGCTTCTCGTAGAGGTTTCGGTAGCCGAGACATTCGGCCATGAGGTCTTCATGCGTGCCGACGCCGGCGACTCGTCCGTGTTCGAGCAGTACGATACGGTCGGCCTCCTTAACCGTCGAGAAGCGGTGGGCGATGATGAATGTGGTTCGCCCGGAGGTGAGTTGCTTCAACCCCTTTTGGATGAGCGACTCGGTGATCACATCGACGTTCGCCGTCGGCTCGTCGAGGATGAGGATCCGCGGATCGGCGAGGATCGTGCGGGCCAGCGAGAGCAGCTGCTTTTGTCCGCCGGAGAGCCGCGTGCCGCTTTCGCCGATCTCCGTCTCGTATGCCGCGGGCAGCCCCTCGATGAATCCGTTCGCCTGGGCGAGGCGCGCCGCCTCCCGGACTTCCTCGTCGGATGCGTCGAGACGACCGTAGCGGATATTCTCGGTGATCGTGCCCGGAAATAGGTAGACCTCCTGGGTCACGAGCGAGACGATCTTCCTGAGGTCCTTCAGGCCGATTCGGCGAAGATCGATGCCGTCGATGAGTATTCGGCCGTCGGTGGGATCGTAGAGCCGTGCGAGAAGCAACGCGAGGGTCGTCTTGCCCGCGCCGGTCGGACCGACGATTGCGACCGTCATGCCCGGATCAACCTGGAGCCGGATGTCCGCAACTGCCGCCTCGCGGTCCATTCCCGCCGAGTCTTTCGAGCCCTGGATCGACTCGCTCCCTCTCGGATAGGTGAATCCGACGTCTTCGAAGACAACGGATCCCGGTGTCTCGCGATCGAAAGAAACAGGTTCTTTCGGCATGGCGACATCCGGCTCCATCTCGAGATACTCTCCGACACGCTGGAGCGATGCGGCGGCGCCTTGGAATGAATTGTACACCAGCGACATCTCCCGGACCGGGCCGAAGAAGCGATTGATATAGCCGAAGAAGGCGAGGAGCGTTCCCACGGTAATCGCCCCGGTGCCGACCAGGGACCCGCCGTAGGCGAGGACCAGGACGGTGCTCAACATGTTCGAGATGGACATGAGCGGGAAGAGTAGGGCGAAGAAGAGCGAGGTCCTGAGATTCGCCTTCATGTTGCGCAGGCTCAAACCCTCGAACTGCTCGATCCCGGACTGCTCACGCGCCATCGACTGCGTCACCCGCATGCCCGACACTCCCTGCTGTACCCCGACGTTCACCGCCGCAACCTCGCGCCGGAGCGATGCATACGACTCGCGCATCTTCGTGCCCAGATACTTGATTCCAAAACCGATCACCGGAATCGAAATGCAGGTGACCAAGCCGAGTCTCACATCGAGGACGAACATCATGACGAGTACTCCCGTCAGCGTCAGTAGATCGTTCAACACGTGGACGATGCCGGTAGAGACGAACTCCGAGAGCGAGTTGACGTCGTTGGTGATTCTCGACATCACTTCACCCACCCGTTCACGGCGGAAAAACGAGAGTGAGTGACGGAGTACCGCGGCGTGGAGATCCCGCCGCAGGGCATGCACGACATTCTGTCCCGTTTTCCCGCAGAGGATACTCTGCAGGTACGATGTGAACCACTGCACAAAGGTCAATCCGACGTATACGACGACCACGCCGACGACGCCCATGAGATTTCGTGTGGCGATATGTCGGTCTACCGCGATCTTCATCAGGATCGGCAGCGTGAGGGTAATACCCGATGTCACTATCATCGCGAGAACCGCCCCGATCATCGTGCCGCTATGCGGCCGTAGATAGGCACCGAGAAGCCGCACATGGTGCCGGTCGAGTTCGGAGAGGCGAAACTGCTGCTGTTCTTCGCCTTGGAGGCGCATCATGAATCCTGCACGCATTGCTATATCCCTCCCTCATCTGGGGTGTTCTCGGTTTCGCCGAGGAATTGAAGCTCGTAGAGTCTCCGGTAGAGTCCCTTTCGTTCCATCAGTCGTTCATGTGCGGTCGCCTCCGGCGTTCCGGCGCCTTCTTCGATGAGTTTCCCGCCGTCGAGCACCAGGATTCTGTCCGCGTGGTGGATCGTCCATAGTCGGTGGGCGATGACGACGGTAGTCCGTCCCACGCGCGCAGCGTCGAGGGCGGCGCTCATCATGCGTTCGGTTGCCGAGTCCAGGCTGGAGGTCGGTTCATCTAACAGGAGTATCGAAGGGTTGCGGAGCAACACCCGTGCGAGGGCCAATCGCTGCCGTTGACCTCCGGAGAGCTCGAGCCCGCGTTCTCCGACCGGCGTATCGTATCCTCCGGGGAGTGATTCGATGAACTCGTGGAGCTGCACGGTCCGTGCCGTGCGCTCGATATCCGCCGTCGTCGCGTCCGGATTACCGTAGCGGATATTCTCACCGATCGACGAGTCGAAGACGAACACGTTCTGCATCGCTATTCCGATGCCCGTACGAAGGCTCTCGAGGGTCACATCACGTATATCCGTTCCATCGATTAGGATCTCGCCCTCCTGTTGCTCGTAGAAGCGGAGTAAGAGATGCACCAGCGTCGATTTACCCGCCCCCGAAGGGCCGACGAGAGCCGTGAGCTCTCCCGGTTCGATCCGGAAACCTACTCCGTCGATTGCGTGACGAGAATCGTCGTACGAGAATTTCACGTTACGGAACTCGATACTCCCGTCGTCTATGGAAAGCACCCGTGCGTTCGGCCGATCCTCGATCTCCGGCGTCGTATCGAGTACCTCAAACACACGTTCCGCCGCGGCGAGAGCCTGCATGGTGACGCTGAGCATCATGCCGCTCTGACGTATCGGCCGGAGCAGCATCCCGATATAGACGGTAAAGGCGATGAGCGTACCCAGTGAAACGTTCCCTCCGATCACACCGTATCCGCCTGCGAGAAGCACTATCCCGGTTCCGACTCCCATGATGACGTTGGCTATGGGCATCCACAGCGCGGTGATCTTGATCGTCTGGAGACTCGCATTTCGATATCCGGAGTTTGCCTTTTCGAACCGTTTGGCCTCGTATGATTCCCGCCCGAATACCTTGACCGCGAGGATTCCCGAGAGGGTCGTCTCGAGCCGGCTCGTGAGCTGTGAGAGCATCCTGCGAACCCGTCCCATGGCGGGACGTACCTTACGAGCGTACGCGAACATGCCGAACCCAATAAAAGGCAGCATGCCGAGGTAGGAGAGGGCGAGGAGTGGATCCCAGGAGATCAGCACGAGTAAGATACCGACGAGGAAGAGGAAATTGGTCAGGATGATGGTGGCGGAACGGCCGTAAAACTGACTCAGGGTGTCTACGTCCGCGGTAGTCCTGGTCACCAGATCTCCGGTACGAGCCGAGTCGTAGAATGAGAAGGAGAGGCGGGACAGGTGTGCAAACAGCGTCGTGCGAATGCGGAAAATCACCTGCTGTCCTAGCTGTGCCGTGAGGTAGAGTCGAAAGAAGTCGGCCGTACCGTGGATTATCGCCAGAAGCATGAGGCCGATGGCGATCGGCAAAAGCCCTCCCTCGGCAGTGCCAAGAATGTACCGGTCGACGGAGAATCTGATCACCCAAGGCGGCAGGAGTTCGAAGATCGCCGTGAAGACGGATATGCCGATGACGACGAAGAAGAGGCCGCGATGGAATTTCAGGTACGACAAGAGACGAAAGAGGAGGGGCAGGGCGGCGCCCTTCGGACCGGGACCTTTCCCCCCCCCGCTGCCGGAGTCCGGTTTCATCCGTGTAGAACCAGCCGCCGAGCCTCGAGCTGAAGGTCTCTCATTGTGTGAGGGTATTCTGGACACAGACAATCCTCCTTTCCGATTGTAGTTTCAGAGTGTATGTAACAAATCAAAGAATAAAAATTCTGCTAAACGGTGTGCGCATAACTCCTTGTAGAGTAAAATTTTCGTATGGGAATGATAGTAAAAACCTCGGTTTTCGAAAGTGCCGATTCGGTTCCGGTCCGATACCGTGGATCGGTTTTCCCTAGCCCCCCGTAGGGGGCTGAAGGAAAACCCGCCAAGCGGGGTGTTACTGCTGTTTTCCGCTTTCTTGACAGCACGGATGTTCGGCCGTGTCTCCGTGACACTCGCGAATCTTCTCGGGAGTGCAGTCTTCCGGCTTTCCGGTCAGTCGTTCCGGTTTCTCACAACAGCATTCGTTCTTGTCGTTCCGTGGCATACGCCACCTCCTCTTAAAAAAAATATTTCCTCAATAACATAAGCAATCGCTTATGGGTAAGGCAAAACAAAATCTGGGACTATCCATCCGACGCCCCGGCTTCTATGGCTGAAACTCGTCCTACGACTCGTAAGGACGTTACAACTTGCTCGAATCGGCTCGGGTTGATCCGATAGTGGACCATCGTTCCGTCTCTGTCGGCATCCACCAGACCCGCACGCTTGAGTACCGCAAGGTGCTGGGATACCGCAGGCTGACTGATATCAAGATGCGCGGTGAGCGCCCTCACGCAATACGGGTGTGATTGCAGCAACTCGAGAATCTTGAGCCGCGACGGTACCGCGAGCGCCTGTAGCGCCTGTGCCAATTCGACTGTTTCCATAAGTACCTGCTTATACTATATCGAATCGGGGCGAAGGCGTCAACACTTTTTTATCACGGTTTTTATCGGCCGGTCAGGCTACTCGCCGCGGCCCGTATCCTGCCGGAGCCGCGGTATGAATGGCTCCCGGTTGACCCAAGCGATTGGGTGCGTATACTGTAGCGAACGGGTCGGATCTACGATGGATAATGACGCTTCAGACAATCAAGCAGTCGACGGCAAGCCGGGAGCGCTGTCAGGCCTCCGGTGGCCGAAGTTTCTCAAAGACGTTCTCATCTGCTCACTCGGCGCCTACGGAGGCCCGGAGTCGCATATCGGCGTGTTCCTGAACCGGATGGTACTGAGGCGGCGCTACCTCACCGAGGAAGAGTTGATCGAGCTCATGGCGCTGTGCAGTATCCTTCCCGGGCCGACGAGCACCCAGACGATCGTGTCCATCGGGTACAAGACCGGCGGGCCGAGACTCGCACTTTTGACGATGCTCGTCTGGGCGCTTCCGGTACTCTCGATGATGACGGCGCTTTCTTTTCTCTACGAGTTCCTCGCCGCACGCGACGTCTCGAGTGATGCCCTGCGGTATGTCGGCCCTATGGCGGTGGGGTTCATCATCGTCGCAGCAGTGAGAATCGGGCGCAAGGTGGTGAAGGACATCCCCACCGCGCTCCTTATGGTCTTCGGCGGTGTCGCGACCTTCTTTATCAGGTCTCCGTGGATCTTTCCGTTTGCGCTCGTAGTAGGGGGTGTCGTCGGTATACTCACCTATCGCGAGCAGGATATGTGGAACCGCGTGGCGATGCGGCCGCAGTGGGCCTATCTTGCCGCCTTTGCCGTACTCGCGGCAGGGGGAATTGTCGCGTCGAGCATCTTCGACGCACGCCTAATAGGGTTGTTCGAGCGGTTTTACCGGTATGGCTACCTCGTATTCGGAGGCGGCCAGGTCGTAGTGCCGGTAATGTATAGCGAACTCGTCGATGTCCGGCAATTCATGACGAGTGGCGAGTTCCTTACCGGCTACGGACTGGTTCAGGGACTGCCCGGACCCATGTTCAGCTTCGCCGCATACGCGGGCGGCATGGCGGCGAGAGGCGCGGGGTTTCTTGTGCACATACTCGGCGCCGCGATCGGCGGAGTCGGCATCTTCCTCCCCGGGCTGCTGCTCATCTACTTCGTGTATCCGTTGTGGGAAGATCTGAAGAAGATCCGGGCCATACGTATTTCGCTGACCGGCATCAACGCCGTCGCCGGCGGGCTCATCGCCATCGCGGCGGTGATTCTCATGATCGCGAGCGGCTTCACCTGGGACAATCTGGTCGTCACCGCCGTTGCGGCAGCGCTTCTGGCGTACACCAAAGTCCCAGCGCCGCTCATCGTCCTTACGGCGCTCGGAGTCGGGTTCATCGGGTAGCGTTTCGGCCGTGACACTCCGGCTATTCGCCCTCCTTGCCGTTGGTCTTGTTGAAGTACTCGATGGCCCGGCCGAGTTCCGCCACGCAGTTCTCCGCGTATTGTTCGGCGAGTACGATGATGTTGTCCAGGCGGAGGAGATTGTCGCGACGCAGCAGAATCGGGAAGATGCTGTGCGTCGCGATGACGAGTTGGTATTTCTTGGAGAGCCGGCCGAATACCTCCTCCCATAGGACCGACTGACCGACGAACCCGATGTGGTTGTCCACCTCGTCGAGGAGTAGTGTCGGGCGTACATCGCGGCGGAACGTATACGGAAGGAAGCGGGACTCGATGTAGTCGACGAGTTCGTTCACGAGTCCGATCCGTT
>CAZAKE010000010.1:35294-57209 GCA_964485495.1 uncultured Spirochaetales bacterium | reverse complement strand
TTTCACCAAATTTCACGGCCTTTTGCGCGAAGATGGCACCGGAAACGCTTCCGGTATAGCAATTCCAAATGTAGCAGTAGCTACATTTGGAATGTGCATGATCACTCTGTGTTTTATGCCTTTTCGTGGCGATTCGACGAGGTACGAAGTCGATATCGCAGAAAAAGAACTGATACATGTCGCCCTTTCTATTTACTTTTCGAATTGCTGCTTCCGGTGTCATCCTCACCGGGCGACTCCGGTCAGCTGGTATCGCATCCACATGCCCTGCACCATGGGATCGTTTACGGCATCGAAGGTCTCGAACAGCCTTCGTCGGTAGGTTTCCAGCATCTCTCGGTATTCGTCCAGGGTTGCCAGGTTCCGCAACTCCCACGGATCCTCCTCCAGGTCATAGAACTCGTCCACATCGGTGGCGTTCCACACGTACTTGTAGCGACGGTCCCGGACCATACGCTGAGTAAAGAGTCCGAACTGCTGGCCGTTGTATTCGCTCCAGATCAGATCCCGGTCGTCGGCGTTCGTCGCCAGGGCGGCGTTTTTCTCTCCGGTCGGTTCCAGTTTGTCTGACCGCATCTGCGGCAACAAGGAGACCCCCTGATAACACTCGGGGATCGGGAGACCGGCGACATCGAGGATGGTAGGACCGAGATCCAGGTAGTTGCCGACGAAGGCGTCGCTGACGGTCCCGGGTGCAATCATGCCGTCCCAACGCATCACCAGCGGTACCCGCACCTCCTCCTCGTACATGACATAGTGCTTGTCCATCATGCGATGGCTCCCGGCGGCGTCGCCGTGATCGGTAGAGTAGACGATGAGGGTATCCTCGAAGAGCCCCAACCGGTCGAGGGTCTCCAGAATCATGCCGTAGGCGTGATCGTACTGAGAAATGATGCCGAAGTACCCGGAAAGGTATTGCGCCCACTCTCCCCAACCCCAGTCCTGCAGGTTCCAGTTCTCCAACTGCTTCCGCTGGATGTAGGGCTTGTCCGCGAACTCATCGCGGAAATTCCCCCACTCGGGGATATCCGCCGGATCGTACATGGAGGCGAACGGTTCGGTGGGGATGCAGGGCAGGTGGGGCTGGGAGTAGTCGAGCCGGATATGCCAGGGGGCCTCCCCGGCGGCAAACTTCTCGATCAGCGCTACCGTGGCCGCGGCCATGCCGTGGGTGGGAGACTCTGCGGTTCGGCGCCTGTCGTACATGCCCGGAGGAAAGCCTGCCAAAGGTTCGGAGTCGGATACTCGTTCGGCCACCGGGTGTTTGACTCCGCGATACTGCCGGGGGGTGTGCTGTTGCTGCTCGTACACGTCGTACCCGAATTCGGTGGGGTCGGCTACCGGATCAACGTGCCATTTGCCGACGTATCCGGTGGCATACCCCGCGTCCTTGAGGGCCTGTGTCCAGGTGGGATACTCATTCGGCTTCAATCCTTTGATGCGGCTGGTGCTTCCGTAGTTCCAATGGCCGCCGTGTACGCCCGGCATCACCCCGGTCAGCAGCGTCTGCCGTACCGGACAGCACAAGGGACAGGGGGAGAAGGCATTGGTGAACGAGAGACCGGAGGCGGCCAGCGAGTCGATGTTCGGCGTCCTCACGATCGGGTTCCCGGTGAATCCCAGGCTGTCATACCGCTGCTGATCCGTGGTCAAAAGTAAGATATTGGGCCTTTTTGCCATTCACCCCTCCGAATATATTTGCCGTGGCATCGTACCATCAAAGATCCGGATATGGAAGGTCTCGAATCGACTCCGATATCCTCGTGTTCGCCTTTTTCGGATATTATCATGGAATTGTGCTCTGTAACTTGGTATATTGGTGGAAAGTGTTATCAATTCTTCACCGGTATTCCATACCGGCCTGAGCAGAATGGAAGGAGATCTACAATGTACGTGAAAAAATCTCTACTCATGTGTATCGCGGCCGTTTTATTGGCCGCCGGCACCGCTCCTGTTTTTTCGAGAGGGCAGGAAGAGATTTCGGAGCCGACGATCTCGACCAGCTTGGCGGAGACCACCTACATCTCACCCAGTGCGAGCAAGGGTGTTCGCGACATGGTCTATTTCTACGTAACCCCCCTCGCCGCGGAAGAGATGGTGATAAAAAAATATGCCCTGACGATACGGAACTCTTCCGGCGATGTCGTCTACCGGGTGAGTGATACATTCACAAAACGCCTTACCATATTCAGGCGGCTGTTCATTCGGATGGGCTCGGACCGTCTGAAGGAGTCGGTGGAGATACCCAACGCCTTTCTGTGGGAGGGGAACGCCGACGACGGGAGCGCCCTGCCGGAGGGTGAGTATTCATTGGAGTTCACCGCCGTCGACGACGAGGGTCGAGTGGGCACGAGCCGTGAATACACCATCGTCATAGACAACACCCCCCCATCCGCGGAGATAGATCTTCCCTACACCATCTTTTCACCGAACAACGACGGGAATAAGGACATTCTCATCATCGAGCAGGCCGGAACGACGGAACACGCCTGGAAGGGTACGATACGGACCACGGACGGAGAGGTCGTGAGGAGCTACTCCTGGTTCGACCAAGCCCCCGCAAACGCCGTATGGGACGGCTTCGAATCCGACGGAGATCCGGCGGCGGACGGCGTGTATACCTACGAACTATCGGCCACCGACCGGGCCGGAAACAGCTTCTCGACGCTGGTGGAGTCGTTGACCATCGACACCCGGGACACGCCGATATCACTCACCCGAAACGTGGGGTACTTCTCTCCCAACGGTGACGGGTCGGTCGACACGGTTACCTTCAACGCCGACATCCCCGTGAAGGAGGGGGTCGTCGAGTGGACCCTGGAGGTGAGAGATGAATCGGGAACCGCCGTCTGGGAGACAGAGGGCAAGGAGACGGTCCAGGAATCGTACACCTACGACGGCAAGGACTCAAACGGAAGGACGTTGCCGGAGGGAACCTATACGGGTTTTTTCTCGGTCCTCTACTCCAACGGCAACAACCCGACCGCCGAATCACCGTCGTTCATAGTCGACCTCACCCCGCCCTCGGCCACGGTAAATCTACAGCCGACGGTATTCTCTCCGAATGGTGACGGAAAGAAAGATATTCTCTATCTCTATCAGGAGACCACCGACTCCGACGTATGGACCGGCGAAGTCCGTGATGCCGACGACAAAACGGTTCTCTCCATCGCATGGCGAGGCAAGGCCAAGGCACAGATCGAATGGGACGGAACGGACGCCGACGGAACAGTGGTCGACGACGGGGAATACTCGTACGTGCTGTATACTACGGACCGTGCCGGCAATTATGCCCAGTCGCCGATCAGGAAATTCACCCTGGATACACGAATCACCCCGGTATCGCTATCCGTCGACAAGACCGTGTTTTCGCCCAACGGCGACAACATACAAGACACCCTCACGATCTCTCCGATCGTCGAGGACCCGGAGGGACTCGAGCGATTGATCGTTCGCATATTGGACGCGGAGAATACCGTCGTCCGGACCTTCAACAGAGACGCACTCCTCGCCCCCATCGTTTGGGAGGGAAAACTCCCGAGCCAACGTTTCGCCCCCGACGGCGGCTATACGGTAACCGCAGATTTCGTGTACCGGCACGGAAACGAACCGTCGGCGAAGGTCGGTCCGATTACCATCGACACCGCGTTCCCCCAGGCTACGGTCTCGACATCTTCAACCATCTTCTCGCCTGACGACGACGGCAGCAAGGACACGATCCGGATAGTACAGACCGAATCATCCGAGGAGCGCACGTGGACGGGCAGGATCTTCGACCCGGAAAACTCCATCGTGCGAAAACTTACCTGGACCGGTAGGGTTGACTCGTTCGTATGGGACGGAAAGGACGATCAGGGAAACCGTCTTCCGGACGGCATCTACACGTACGAGTTGACGAGTACGGATCCGGCCGGAAACAAATCGGTGTTCACCATCCCGGAGATCACCATAGACACGAGGCCCACTCCGGTCACCGTCGCAATCGATACCTCGGCGTTCTCACCGAACGGCGACGATCTCCTCGATACGCTGACCTTCTCTCCGAGACTCGAGGTGACGGAGGGCGTCGTTTCGTGGACTCTCGCTATTCTCGGTTCCAATAAAACGCCGCGCAGGACCTTCGAGGGTACCGGGAACGTTCCCAACGCCATCGAATTCGACGGCCGCGGATCCGCCGGCGGCGTCGTTTCGGAGGGAGAGTACCGAGGTCTGTTGACGGTCACCTACAGAAACGGCAACAAACCTGAGGCGAAATCACCGCCCTTTACGGTAGATATCACGCCGCCGACGGCGAAGGTGAGTGCCGATGATCCGATCTTCTCTCCCAATAGCGACGGGAAAAAGGACACGATCACGATCGGCCAGCAGGGATCGAGGGAGTTGGAATGGAAGGGTGCGATCCTCGACTCCGCCGGTCGGACGGTACGCACGTACTCCTGGTACAATGCCCTCCCCTCCTCCACTATCTGGAACGGGAGGGACGACGACGGCCGACTGGTGAAGGACGGCACCTACTCCTACTACGTCTTCGCGCAGGACAAGGCAGGGAACAAAGGCGCATCCGGTAAGATCTCCATCGAGAAGGACACCAAGATGACGCCGATCTCCATCCGCGCCAACACGGCTGCGTTCTCGCCGAATGGCGACGGCGTGAAGGACCAGATCTCCCTCCAACCCGAGGTAGGTGTCACCGCCGGCATGGAATCGTACAAGGTATATGTGGTCGACAACAACGGACGCACCGTCTGGGAACGCACCGGCTTCAGCTACGTTCCCGAACGGATCGACTGGAACGGCCTCGATTCGACAGGAACGGTGATGCCGGATGGTTCCTACTCGGCGCTGTTCGAAGCCGTCTACCAAAACGGGAATGCCCCAACGGCCAAGAGCGGCCCCTTCCTCGTTGACACCACTCCGCCGCGGATCAGCCTCTCCGCCGAGTATCTGCTCTTCTCGCCGGACGGCGACGGACGCAGGGACGGCGTGGTGATGGAACAGGAGTCGACCGAAGAAGAGTTGTGGGAGGCCGCGGTCCTGAACGATGAGGGAATGGAAGTCAGGAGTGCCTTCTGGAAAGGCAGGGTCGAAGATTTCGACTGGGACGGCCGGGACGATCAGGGCTCGGTGGTTTCGGACGGAGAATACACCTATACGGTCTCGTCCACCGACGCCGCCGGGAACAGCGCAGAACTGCGTCTTCCGGGTATCACGGTGGATACGAGGATCGCGTCGGGCTACGTGAGCATCTCCGATATCGCCATCTCGCCCAACGGCGACGGCATCCTCGATGCCGCCAGGATAAACCTCTACAAGAGCCTCTCCGAGGGGATCATCAGCTGGAAGGTGAGTATGCTCGAGAAGGAGACCGAGAACGTCGTGTATGAGTTCGGCGGCACCGGCAACACTCCCATCCCCTCCTACCTGGTGTGGGACGGGAGACGCAGAAACGGCAACCCCGTAGACGGTGAGTATATCGCACGGCTCGCCATCGACTACGAGAAGGGAAACCAGGTTCGGACCGACTCCAGCACGCCACTCGTCGTGGATACCACACCGCCGCAGTTCTCCTTCACCATGAAACCGGTTCCGTTCTCACCGGACGACGACAACGTCGACGACACCATCACCTTCAGCTTCTCCGAGATCGAAGACGCGACACCCATCACCGAGTGGGCCATTCGGGTGTTCGATCCATACGAGACCCTCTTCTGGGAGACCTCCGGGCGCGGAGAGCCTGCGCGGCCGATCACCTGGGACGGCCGCTCCGAGTCGGGTGAGACGGTACAGGCCGCCGAAGATTATCCCGCACGTATCACCATGCGTGACAGCGTGGGGAACGAGGCGCTGATCGAAGAGGTTGTTCCCGTGGATATCCTCGTCATCCGGGACGGTGACACCCTGAAGATCGCCATTTCGAGCATCCAGTTCGCGCCTAACTCGCCGGACTTCACGAAATTTGATGCCAAGAAGGCGGAGCGGAACATGAGGACCCTGAGAAGGCTGGCGGAGACCCTGAAGAAATATTCGGCGTACCAGATCAGAATAGAAGGGCACGCGGTCTCGGTCTATTGGGACGATTCTGCCAGGGCTGCCAAGGAGGAGGCGGAGGAGTTGAAACCCCTCTCCAAGGCCCGGGCGGACGCGGTAAAAGAGGTGTTGGTGGACTTGGGGATTCCGGCCGGCCGGATGACCACCGCCGGCATGGGCGGCACACAGCCGGTGGTGCCGCACGGCGATCTCGAGAACCGCTGGAAGAGCCGGCGGGTAGAGTTCATCCTGATCAAATGATTCAGGGCTGTAGCGCCACCCGCAGACACTCGGAGCTGGTGGCCGCGAGATCGAAACCGTCCTTCCAGCGGGAGAGCGGCAGCGTGTGAGTGACGAGGGGGGTAGGATTCACCTTGCCTCCCTCGATCAACCTGATGGCGGTATGCCAATCGTAGGGAATCTGGGAGATCTCTCCCTTCACGTCAATCTCCTTGACGATGATCTTGTGCGTGTCCACCGGAGCGACGATGCCGCCGCGAATACCGCCACCGGCCCACAGGACCTTCCCGCCCTTGCGCACGATATCCAGTGATTCGGCGATAGGCTCCACCGATCCTGTATTCTCGAGGACCACGTCCACGCCGATTCCTCCGGTCATCTCTGCCACAACATCGCGCACATCCTCCACTTCGGTATTCACCGTCCGCGCCGCGCCGAGGGTGCGTGCCGTCTCCAGGCGAAAGGATTCGTCCCGGGTGAGTCCTGTCATGATTACGGGGCCGGCGCCGACGGCCAGACACACCTGGAGCATCAGTAATCCTCTGGCCCCGGGTCCGAGTATCGCCACGGACTCGCCCGCCTTCACGCCCATCCTGGTGATGATGCTGTGCACCGAGCCGGCGGTAGGCTCGGTGAGTACCGCGTCCTTCGATGCCACGGAATCGGGCAGCGTGTGAAGTTGCTGTTCAGGCCACACCACGTATTTGGCGAATCCGCCCCCGGTCATGTAATGAGCTCTTCCCTGCATGGGGGGGATGGTGTTGCAGATATTGTACCTGCCCTCACGACAGGCGGGACACTCGCCGCAGTAGAAGGTCACGATCTCATGGACCACCCGGTCGCCGGGTTTGAACCTGGTAACCTTGTTGCCGATTTCCCGCACCACACTCACGATCTCATGGCCGCCTACCACCGGATTCGGAGGATGCTTGATGTCTCCCTTGTCCTCCGCAACCCACTTGTGGATGTCGCTGCCGCAGATTCCGCAGTATTCCACCTCACACAGAACGTCGCGGGGGGCGAATGGGTTTTCCCCGATCCTCGGGATCGGAACCTCGTCGAGACGTATCCTCCCGTCGGGATAGAACACCAACCCTTCCATCGTACCGCTGCGCATGCTACTCATCCGATTCTCCTCATGGTGTAGTATGGTATACATTCTCGTCCCCGGGTTGAACACCGGGGGCTATCGAGGCCAACTCCCGCATGATGCGTTCACGGATCAGCTCCCGCCGGGAGAGGTGGGGGTGGATGATCTTGAGGGCCACGTCTCGACCGATACTCATGTCTCTCGCCGGCACGACGCGAGACATGCCGCCGTGTCCCAACCCACGCGTGATCCTGAACCTTCCCGCGAGGATTTCATCCATGCCGACACCGTACTACGGGTCGCGGGTATTCGCAAGTCCGGCCAGTAATTCGAAAAGTAAATAGAAAGTAAGACGTTATCAACTCCTTTTCTGCGATATCGACTTCGTACCTCGTCGACGCCAGAGAAAAGGGCAACAATACGGAGAAATGTGGCACATTCGAAATATGGCGGTAGCCATATTTCGAATTGCTGAAGTCCGGCGAAGCGACTTGACTCTTTTCCGGCCGATCGGTAGCATGAGAAAATAATGAGCAACGGTAATGAGCCCCGAACGCGTGCGCGGTTCCACGAGACCGCGCATTTGTTTTTTGTATTAATGGAGTCGAACGTATGTACTACGCCGTAGGTAGAGAAACAGAAAAGTACACCTTGAAGAAGCTGCTCGGCGGTGCCGATGTCCTGATCCGGGTAGCTAGGATGACGCTGCATTATCCGGGACGGATGCTGCTGGCCATGGCGGCCTCTCTCGTCGCCGTTATCTTCCAACTCTATATTCCACGATTTCTCGGAGACGCGGTAAACAACGCATACGGGCTCCTCACGGCAGGGACAT
This sequence comes from uncultured Spirochaetales bacterium, assembly GCA_964485495.1. Classification (GTDB taxonomy): domain Bacteria; phylum Spirochaetota; class Spirochaetia; order CAZAKE01; family CAZAKE01; genus CAZAKE01. The sequence continues at coordinate 49,017 of CAZAKE010000010.1, read as the reverse complement.
CGATGGAACAGGCCCGCCGGGCACTCCTCGTGACCGGCGTCCTTCTCTTCGGGGCGAGTGTGCTCCGGGGTTTGTTCACCATGCTCCACAACTACATGGGAGAATCGGTGGGACAGCGCATCGGGTACGAACTCAGGATGGCGGTATACGACAAGATACAGCGACTCGACTTCCGGTTCCACGATCATGCCCATTCGGGAGACCTGATTACCCGGGGGATGCTGGACGTCGAGGGGTTGCGTCTTTTCGTCAACACGGGACTGCTTCGTCTCATCATCCTTACCATGCTGATCGGAGTGGCGGCGTACAAGCTCTTCACCGCCAACGTGGTCCTCGCGGCCATGGCGCTGAGCTTCGTGCCCTTCGTCGGCTGGCGGGCCGTCGATGCCAGATTGACCCTCAGGGTGAGTTGGCACAAATTACAGGAGCGACTCTCCATGCTCACCAGGATCATAGAGGAAAATCTACAGGGAATCCGCGTGGTCCGGGCATTTGCAGCCCGGGATCACGAGATGGAGAAGTTCGACAAGGCCTCCGACGAGGCCAAAGAGCTGACATACGAGCGTATCGGCACCAGGGTACGGAACGGGACCGTCATGACCCTGGCGTTCTTCATCTCCATGGGCTTGGTTCTGTTGGTGGGGGGACAGAAAACCTTGAACGGTGAAATCACCATCGGCCGGCTCGCGGAGTTCCTTGCGTACATGACGATCCTCCAGATGCCGGTGCGCCAACTCGGAATGCTGGTAAACGCCCTGGCACGGGCCATGACCTCGGGAGAACGGTTGTTCGCCATCCTCGACGAGGAGCCGGACATACTCGACAAACCCCACGCCGAGGACCTGCGGGTCGAGAAGGGAATCCTGCGGTTCGAAGACGTCAGTTTCGCCTACAAGATGGGAGACGAGGAGGTGCACGTCCTCTCCGGCTTAGATTTCGAGGTCGGTCCCGGACAGGTACTGGGGATCGTGGGCCCGCCGGGGTCCGGAAAGACCACCGTCGCCCATCTGATACCCAGATTCTACGACGTGACGTCCGGACGAATCACCATCGACGGGCAGGACATCAGGGACGTGACCCTGAAATCGCTCCGCAACACCGTATCGGTGATCCAGCAGGACAATTTCCTCTTTACCGCCGGTATCGAGAACAACATCGCCTACGGAAATCCCTGGGCCGATCGTGACCGGATCGCCGGCGCGGCCAACGCGGCCCAGCTCCACGACTATGTGCGGAACCTGCCCAGGGGATATCGGACCATGGTAGGTGAACGGGGGGTGAGTCTCTCCGGCGGCCAGCGGCAGCGGCTGGTAATCGCCCGGACTCTCGTGTTACAGCCGTCGATAATGGTGCTGGACGACTCCACGGCGGCGGTCGACGCCGCCACAGAGCAGCGTATCCAGTCGGCATTGGCGGAGATGTCCTGGGATAGGGCGGTGATCGTCATCGCCCACCGGTTGAGTGCCCTGATGCACGCAGACGAGATCCTCTTTCTCGATGAGGGCCGGGTAATCGAACGGGGAAATCACGCTCAGCTGTTGGCGGCGGGAGGCCGGTACAAGGCACTGTACGACCTTCAATCGAATCCGTTGGAGGAGGGGCTGCATGCCTGAAAGAACTATTCGACAAGAGTTTCACGACTACGATATACCCGACGAGGAGCGGCCACCGCTGGCGGTGGTCGGCTCACAAATAAGCAGGGACGAAAAACTGTTCGGCAAGGCCTTCGACGGGCGAGTCTTCAGGCGATTCCTGCCGTACATCAAACCATACGGGAAACGGATCCTCCTCGCCCTTCTCGGGGTGATGCTGTTTACCGGTACGCAGATCAGCATCCCTCTCATCATCCGATACGCCATCGACTCCGCGCTGGCGGAACATGGCGCAGGTGAACGTATCCTCTACCTGACGGTGGGCGTCTTCGGTGTCGTCATACTGCTCAACTTCGCGGCAAACTACATCCAGGAGATCCTGGCCAGCAGGGTCGGCGAGGAGGTGCTCTTCGACCTCCGACGGGCCATGTTCACTCACCTGCAAAAGATATCCCTCTCGTTCATGGACAAGACGGAGGTCGGGCGACTCATGTCGCGGTTGCAGGGGGATGTCTACGCATTGCAGCAGTTCCTGGAATCCTCGATATTCGCGATCGGAGACGTGTTACTGCTCGTAGGGATAGTGGTTGCCATGCTGGCGATGCACGTGGAGCTGGGCGCCTTGACCCTCTGTATCGTACCGGTCCTCTTCCTGGTACGGTTCCTATGGCTCCCCAAGGCCAGGGAGGCCTTCATCGGCGCACGAACCGCCAGTTCGACGGTGAACGGTGCCCTCGCCGAAGGGATTAACGGCGTTCGTACGATCCAGGCCATGGCACGGGAGGACGTAAACTACGTGCTGTTCGACGACAAGGCCAAGGACAACCTGAAATCACAGCTCCGGGCCACAAAATTCGCCCAGATCATGATCCCCATCGTCGACACCCTCACCGGAATCGCCATGGGCATCGTGGTGGTCGTCGGTGGGAATATGGTCCTGGACGGGTCCCTCGAGATCGGCGTCATGGTGGCGTTCATCTTCTACGTGCAGCGGTTCTTCGCTCCGATCAGGTCGATCACGCTGCAGTACAGCATCATGCAACGGGCGATGGCGTCGGGTCATAGGATTTTCGAGGTGATGGACGTCAGGATCGATGTCCGCGACAAGGAGGACGCACCGGCCCTCGATACGGTGAAGGGTAAGATCGAATTCGACCATGTCACCTTCGGCTACGAGGAGGGGAGGCCGATCCTGCAAGAGATCACCTTCACCGTCGAGCCGGGCGAGACGGTCGCCCTGGTCGGACCTACCGGTTCGGGCAAGACGAGTCTCACCGCTTTGGCCCATCGCTTCTATGACGTGTGGGACGGACGGATCATGATAGACGGCGTGGATATCAGAGATGTGACACAGGCGTCGCTGGGAAACAATATCGCCATGGTGCTGCAGGAACCGTTCCTGTTCACCGGCACCATCCTCGAGAATATCCGGTACAACAAGACCGACGCCACGATGGAGCAGGTGATCGAGGCCGCCGATGCCGTGGGAGCACACGAGTTCATCACCAAACTGCCCGACGGATACGACAGCGTACTCGAGCAGGGCGGCGGGAACCTCTCGCAAGGACAACGCCAGCTGATCAGCTTCGCACGGGCGTTGGTGGCGGACGCGCCGATCCTCGTTCTGGACGAGGCCACGGCCAACATCGACAGCTATACCGAGATGATAATCCAACGGGCGCTGAAACGGCTGCTCCAGAACCGCACCGGCATGGTGATCGCACATCGTCTCTCCACGATCCGCGGCTCCGACAGGATCGTCGTGATCCAGGACGGTAGAATCGTCGAGATCGGCAACCACGATCAGCTGATGGAAAAGAAGGGTTTGTACGCGCAGTTGTACACCATGAACTACGCCTCCTTCGACGATATCCCGGACGACCTGCTGGAGCAGGTGAAATCCGACACGTCGAGTACCTGATCGTGAATTCCGCCGACTCCCTCGCCAGGCTCCGTCAATGGGATGCGCATGAAGCACGAAATATGATATACTGAAGACCCCGCGCACTAGAGGCGACAGGAGATCAACAATCACATCGAAAGGAGTAGGATGGATGAGTATCGACACGAAGGAGTTCTGGCAAGACGCGGTAAAAGCCGAGATACAAGCGGCGAACTTCTACAATGATTTAAGCAGTAAGGTGCAAAATCCCAAGGCGACGAAGCGACTGCAGAAGCTGGCTGCCGACGAGGCGGACCACAGGATGGAACTGCTGAAGCAATACGGCGCGCATTTCAACCAGTCGTACCGTATCCCAAAGGATCAAGAACCGGAACCGTTGTTCGACTTCGCCGCCAAGGCGATCACCGAGCAGGCCACCGCACTCGAGGTTATTAGTGTCGCCATCGGTGCCGAAAACAAGGCCATCGAACGCTACTCTACCGCCAAGGAACAGGCCGACAATCCGGTTGATGAGAAGCTGATGGAGAAACTGGTCAAGTTCGAGCAGAAGCACAAGAAGAAGCTGCAGAAAGAGTATCAACGGCTCGAGAAGAAGTTCGACTGGTTCTGAACCGACACTCCGGTGATCCGGGCCACATCTTCGGCGAAGCGAACGCTCGAGTCGTCTTCGGGCTCATGCCCGATTACCCGCCGGGCGTTCTCTATCGACCAGAAGTTGTGGGTGTTCCCGCTTACGCCGTAGAAGATTTGGAAAGGGATCCCTTACTCGTTGTCGATATTTAGGGGGTTTGTAGTTTCACAACCGAAAAACCGAAGGCAACGGTGTTTTCAAAAACATACGTCTATTAAAACACTCTACCTGGTTTCTTCTTTTTGTTTCACTCTCGCTACGATTGTATCCAGAGTTTCATCTTTAAGAAACGCTTCACGCTCCTCTGTTACGCCCTCAGGGCACGCGTTGTCTGCCGAAATTCACCGAGTTTACAGGAATCGATCAGGCATCCGGATCGGGACCGACGAAGCGGAACGCCCGTACCATCTCCCCTACCCCGTCCTCGATGCGATGCCGGACGGAGAATCCGACGGAGCGGATCCTGGCATAGTCCACCCGGTAGTCACGCTCATCCCGATCTTTTCCCTCGGGATCGATTTCGATGCGCAGGTCCGGCAGTTGTTTCCTGATCCGTTCGCACGCCTCGAGCTTGGTTATGTTGCCGCTCTCGTCTCCCACGTTGTAGGCATTGTCGGCCATTGCCCGGTAGTTCTCGAGGGCGTGCACAATAGCCGCCGCCGCGTCCCGCACATGAACGAAGGTACGGTGGGCCTCGGGTTCATAGAGCAGGATGTGGCCGTCGCGTACGGCCTGCAGGCAGAGGTAGTTCAGGAGAAGGTCATACCGCATGGCAGGCGACAGCCCATAGGCGGTGGCGAACCGGTAGATCACCGGCCGGCACCGCTCCCGCAGAATCTCCTCGCCGCGGGTCTTGGTCTCACCGTAGAGGCTCACCGGATTCAGGGGAGAATCCTCCGCGCACAACCGCCCCTCGAGCCTGCCGTAACAGCTGCCGGTGGAGGCGAATACCACCATCCGCTCCTTCCCGACGGCCGCGGCCACGTTCTCGGTTCCCCCGACGTTGACGGCCTCGGCGGTGTCGGGATCGCGGCTGCAGGCCGGATACCCTGAAACCGCGGCCAGATGCACCACCGCGTCGCACCCGGCCAAGGCCCGAGATAGGGCCCCACCATCACGAACGTCACCGCGAATACAATCGAACCGACGGCTCCGGAACAGAGGGAGGAGCGGCTCAGGACCCCCCTCCAGCAAGTCGAATACAACGACCTCATGATCCCCATCAAGCAGGATGGGAACGAGGGTGGTGCCGATATAGCCGGCTCCGCCGGTGACGAGTATTCGCATGGAAGCAGACCGTTAGAGATACTTGTCGCCGAACCGTTCGGCGACGGCGGCGTGCAGGCGCTTGATATCCTGATCCCGCTCCTTCGGACACACCAGGGTCGCCGTAGCGGTATGAACGACGATCATCTCTTCGAGCCCGATTCCGGCGATCAGGTGGCCGTCGGTGGTGACGATGAGATTCGAGGACGAGTCGATCAGGCAGGCGTCGCCACCCGAACGGGCGTTGTCCGACTCGTCGGTCTCGCAAATCTCCTCGTAGGCGGGCCAGGAGCCGATATCGAGCCAGGTGAGATCCATGGAGACCGCCGCTACCTTCACCGCATCGTCTCTCGAGGCCGGTTCCATCACCCCGAAATCGACGCTGGTCTTCTTCAGCTTCGGGTATACGCTGCTCACCACTCGGTCGAACTCTCCGGTGGTGACGGCCTCCGCGATGCGAATGAGCCCTCGATGGAGCTCCGGCTCGTACCGTTCGATACACCCCATGAGCGTGTCCGCACGCCAGATGAACATGCCGCTGTTCCACAGGTACCGGTCGGAACCTGCTCGTAGATACGCTTCGGCTGTCGTCTCGTCCGGCTTCTCCTTGAATCGTGTCAGATACCTCGCCTGGGGTGTCACCCCGTCAGCCTCGCCGCTGTCTCCGGCCGCTTCCACGTGATCACCGAGCTCCAGATATCCGTATCCGGTGGCCGCGTGCGAGGGGGTGATGCCGAAGGTGAGGAGCATGTCCCGGGATGACTCTACCAGCTCATACCCGAACCGGATGATCTCCCGAAAGCGGTCTTCCGGCTCGATGATATGGTCGGCGGTGAACACCGCGATCACCGCGTCCGGGTCGGTTGCCCCGATGACCGCCGCACTGTAGCCCAGTGCGGCGAGGGTATCCCTGCCCTCGGGTTCTCCCAGGTACCGCGTGCCGGTCAACCTCGGAACCGCCTCCATGATCGCCTCGCGATGGACGTTACCCGCGCAGACGAACCGATGTTCCGTGTCGACCAACCCTTCGAGGCGGTCGTAGGCGATCCCCAGCAGGTGCCTTCCGTTGATGAATGGGATGAGCTGCTTCGGACGGGTCTTGACGCTCATCGGCCAGAGTCTGGTGCCCTTCCCACCCGCCATGATTACCGCGTGGCGCACTGAGTACCTCCCTATTGCCGTCGGACCTTCAGAATCCCCGGAGATTCGTACTCGATCGTTTCTCGAGCCCCTCTTTGGGAGTTCGGTTGAGGACGACGTATTCGATTCCTTTCCGCTTGCAGAAATCGGCTTTCTCGGGCTTGTCGCCATCTTCGTTGACGGCATAGATGTCCGGTTTGATCCGGTCGATCTCCGGCTCGGCATCGAGCCAGCCCCATCCGGAGGAGACGTATCCCTTATACACGTATCGGATCGAGCCCACCATATACCGGCGTTCCTCTTCAGAAAACATGGGATGACCCTCCCCTTTGAGGTGTTCCACGTTCGCGTCGTTGCCGACGACTACGTGCAGATCACCCAGGGCGGATACCTCCTCGAAGAAGCGAACGTGACCGGAGTGGAACCAGTCGTAGCAGCCCGTCACCACCACCTGCTTGGTGCCCGGCGTCGGATCGCCGGTGAAGATCTCCGGGAATCCGCCGAGTCGATCATCGGAGATCACCACGTATTCCATGCCGAGGGCCGCGGCCTTCCTGCGCTTGGTCTCACCGTCCTCAGCCTGTCGCACGACCCAGGTATCGTACTCACCATAGATCTCATCCGGATCGGACGATTCGTCCAGAACCGAGTATCCCGTGACGAACCGCACCGAATCCATCAGATATTCCCTCTCGGGGAGGGAAAATTCCGGCGGTTCCCCGGTCACGGCAGCAACCAAGTTGTCGGACCACAAGGCCAGATGCACCTTACCCAGCTTCGCCGCCTCGTGAAGGAACCGGATCTCTTTGGACCGCAGATCATCGAATGAACCGGAGACATAGACCTTCTTCATGATGCGTCTCTACCCTCGTGCCGGCATTGGATATCGACGGCCATTGTCCCAACTCGATCGTACTCCGTCAACTACCACGGTTCTCTTTCCTCGAAGGTTGCTACCGTAAATCGGAGCGTACTCGAACGGTCAGCCGGAAGGCGCCCGGGACAGGGTTGTCGGAGACGATGAAGAAATATCCGCCGCCGCAGCCCGAGAACATGGCTCCGGGGTAGTGTTCCCGGTAGTAGCCGAGGAGTTCGAGCAGGTCGATCTTGATTACCGGATGGGCCACAACCCTGGGGAGAATCTTCTCCCAGCAGAGCATGCATTCGTTCATCGAGCGGCCGAGGGCCACTGTGTCCATCCCCAGGATGGCGTCGTAACAGTCCCGACCGCTCCTGCCCAGACGACGGATCCACTCGGGGTCCAGGTTCTTGACCTCGAGGGGGTTGTATCCGTCGGGACGCTGAAGCACCGGCAAGACCCAGATGTGCTCCTGGAGCCACCGGGCTACCGCGGGATCGTTACACGACTCGATGTGCCGCGGATAGAGGCCGGCCTCGTGGGAGAAGTCGAAATCCAACCGATTTACGCCGGGATAGATCAGGCCGATCATGTCCTGGGCTCCGGAGGGGTCCACCCGATTCTTGTTCTCCTCCTCATACAGCTCCCTGACCAGCTCCGCCGGGTCCCGATCGGGAATGCCGCCCCAGAGTTCTTCCGCGATCCGCCGGGTACTCCCGGCGATGCCGCAGCGGTCCATGAACCGGAACTCCGGCTCCACCGATACTACCACCATTGAGCCTACGTCGTCCGGGTTTTTCTCGGAGACGAAGGGCTGGTCTATCCAACCGCCGGCCAGGGCGATTCGGTAGGGAACCCGCCCGATAATCGGGGTGAGCGGCGATGGAGAACTCATATTGCGTCCGCCACGTTAACTGATGGTTCGCTTCCCGGCCTTCCGGTCGAAGTACTGCTTCGCGATCCACTCGTAGGTCTTGGCCATCCCCTCCTTCAGGGGCGTGGCGGGTTCCCAGCCGAGTACCGTATTGATGAAGGTGTTGTCGCTGTTGCGACCGGCCACGCCGCGGGGCGCATCGAGTCTATACGACCGCTCCAGCTTGATACCTGCAATCTCCTCCACCACATCCACCAGCGTGGAAATGGAGACCAGCTCCGACGAACCCAAGTTAATGGGCGTGGCGATCAGGTCCTCGCAGTGGGTGATCATGTCGATCCCCTTGGTGCAGTCGTCAATATACATGAAGCTCCTGGTCTGGGTGCCGTCTCCCCAGATCTCGATGGTGTTGCTTCCGGTGTCTTTCGCCTCGATCACCTTGCGACACATGGCCGCCGGTACCTTCTCACGGCCGCCGTCCCAGGTGCCGAAGGGTCCGTAGACGTTGTGGAACCGGGCGATGAAGGTCTTCATTCCCCGTTCGGCCCAGTACTCCTCACAGAACATCTCGGAGACCAGTTTCTCCCAGCCGTAGCCCCGCTCCGCCATGGCCGGATAGGCGTCCGACTCCTTCAGCGCCCGCACGTCGGGGTCCTGCTGCAGGTCGGTGTTATAGGCGCAGGCGGAGGAGGAGAAGAAGTAGCGCTTGGCCCCGGCCCGATAGGCCGACTCGATCATGTGGGTGTTGATGAGGATGCTGCGCAGGCATTCCACCCGGAAATGCTCGATGAACCCCATGCCGCCCATGTCGGCAGCCAGGTTGTACACCTCGATGGCGTCCTCACAGGCCCGGCGGCAGTTCACCTCGTCGCTCAGGTCCAGGCAGAGATTCTCCACTCCATCCACCACCCGGTACCACATGGGAAGCGGCTTCTTGTCTATCGCCCGGATGCGCGTAAACCCCGTGTCCTTGAAATACTGTACCAGCGATCCGGCGATGAATCCGCCGGCCCCCGCGATCACTATCAAATCGTTCTTTCCTGCCGAATCAGACATACTCGTTCTCCTTTCGTGTGATGCAATCTCACATACACCCCATCGGTATCATGGTTGCTGTATCAATCCACGCGGCATTGTACGCCTCTACCGCTTTACGTTCAATACCAAAAATGCGTATACTTGGTCTCACTTTGCGCAATTATTGGTAGACCGTCCGGGATCATGCAGGACGGATTCCGGAGAAGAGAATGGCAACTGTCAAGGTCGCTCTCTGACTGCAGTTACGCAATCCCTCCGGGATGATATAGGGTCCTCCGCGGCCCGTTCAAGATTGTGATTTGAAAGAACCTCCACTCACTATGGTTGATCTCTGTGGCAGATCTCCATGAAAGAAAACTACCTCCAATACGTTGCATTCCTGCACGAAATCCATAGTATTGTATATATGGATGAAAAGCGCGAAAACGAGTTGTTGGCCGAGATCGAACGGTTCCGACGCAAGGACCGCAGGTTCGAGCGCGCCGAAGAGCTCTCCGGTATGGGCTACTGGGGCTTAGACCCGACTACCGGAACAATCGACTGGTCCGATAATTACTTCCGCCTGCTTGGGTATGAACCGGGAGAAGTGGAACCGAGTGAGGAGATGTTCGAGTCACACATCCATCCCGCGGACCGTGAGCGGGTTGCTGCCGCAATATCTTCCGCTATTTCGAAAAAAGAAGACACCGGTCTGGAGTTTCGCTTCGTAACGAAACAGGGCGAGACTCGGTGGGGACACTCCTGCGCCTCCCTGATCTTGGATGATGACGGCGAGATCGTCGGATACGACGGATTCTTGAGGGACATCACCGATATGAAGGAGACGGAGGAACGGTTTCAACAACTCTTCGACAACATGACCAACGGCGTGGCCATCTATCGTCCCGTAGACGACGGGTCCGACTTCGAATTCGTGGACATCAACAGGGCCGGTCAGGAGTTGAGTACGGTTCGCAAAGAGGATGTGGTCGGAAAGAGGATTTCGGAGACGTTCCCGGCGGTGAAGGAGATGGGTCTGCTGGATATCCTGCGACGGGTATACCGAACCGATACGCCGGAGACCATACCGCTCACGGAATACAGGGATGACCGCATCGTAGAGTGGGTCGAGAACTACGTGTTCAAGATCCCGTCGGGCCTGGTGGTGGTGATCTACGAGGACATCAGCGAGAAGCAGCGAACGGAGGAGGAACTCATTCGAGCCAAGGAGTTGGCCGAGGAGAGCGACGCCCTCAAGACGGCCTTTCTGGCCAACATGAGTCACGAACTCAGGACGCCGATGAACGGCATCATGGGTTTCGCCGAAATGCTCGATGAACCGGACATCACCGAATCGAAGCGCAAGAGCTACATCAAGATCATCAACGACAGCTGCAGGAAACTCCTCTCCATCGTCAACGACATCCTGGACATCTCGATGTTGGAGACAGGCCAGGTCAATGTAACCGATGAGGAAGTCAGGGTGAACGACGTGCTCATGGACGTGTACTCCTTCTTCAAGCCGGGGGTGAACGAGACAAACGTAGCCTTTTATACCAGTGCTCCCCTGCCGGACAACCAGGCGGTCATTCGATCCGATCCGACCAGGCTCAGGCAGATCCTGAACAGCTTAACAGACAACGCCATTAAATTTACTCACCGGGGACACATCCGTATCGGATACAAGGTGAAGGACGGAGATATCGTCTTCTACGTGGAAGACACCGGAATCGGCATCCCGGAACATCTTCACGATACGATCTTCGAGCGGTTCCGCCAGGCAGACGTAGAGTATACCCGCCAGTACGGCGGTACGGGGCTGGGCCTCACCATCACCAAGAATCTCGTCGAACTCTTAGGCGGAACCATCTGGTTGAAATCCACTCCGGGAAGGGGCTCGATCTTCTACTTCGACCTTCCCGCGGAGATCGAACACCCGACCACCCGGTCTCTGCCCGAAGCCGCCGGCGATGCGCACGGTACGGATAGTACCGCCCAGGGGGAGCCCGCTCACACAAAGGAGGAGGCGGCGCTGCCTACGGTGCTGGTCGCAGAGGACGATGCCATTAACTTCCTCTACATAGAGAACCTGCTGCGTCGACGAGACATCACCGTGATCCATGCTAAGAACGGAAAGGACGCCGTGGATGCGGTGCGGCAGGATCCGAAGATCGGACTCGTCCTCATGGATATCAAGATGCCGGTGATGAACGGATATGAAGCCACCGAACAGATCCAAGCGATGCGTCCGGAGCTGCCTGTCGTCGCCCTCACCGCATTCGCCATGCCGGAGGACATGAGCAACGCGAAGGAACGGGGGTTCTCGGGATACATCCCCAAACCTTTCGAGCAGGCCACGTTGGAATCTACACTCGACAAATTTCTCGGCAAATAGACAGCCCGCCGTCTCCGGCGCGTCAGTAGCTGCCGTACTCCCGGATCGCCCACATGACGGCCCGCATGCTCTCCAGGGAACTGCCGTTGTTGATGGAACCGGCGGTGGAGAGGTTCAGCCCCTTGGTGCCGGACGCCTTGATCATCTCACAGTCTCGCCTGACCTCCGCGACGATGGCATCGCGGTCGTTGTGCATGAAGGTAAATGGAGCCAGACAGCCGTCGATCCTGGTGGTGGGCATGTGCGTGCGGATATCGTCGACCAACACCGTGGGCCCGAAGTTGCAGCCCGTCAAGTTGACCCGGGACAGGACCGGTAACAGGTGGCCCATGGCCGAATCGGAGTGCTGGAAGCGTCTATCTCCCGTATTCGGACTGTAGTACCCGAACAGCTTCTCGAGGATGGGATATCCGAACTCCTCGTACATCTCCGGCGTCAGCAGCGCGCAGTCGTCGTCGGCAAACGAGAACCCCGGCGGCAGACGACCTTCGGAATCGTCGAAGCCGGCCTCGATATCCATGATCTTTCCCATCTCCAGGATCACCCTGCCGATGGTCTCGCCGAAGCGCAGGTAGAGTTCCTTCGCGTCGTAGTAGAGGAAGATGAGGTTCTCGTTTCCATAGATGGACATTGCCAGGGTCACCGGTCCGCGCACGTGCCGGAGCGGCGACGGCTTCCGGCCGTGGGTCTCGTAGATCCTGCGCTTCTCAGACTCCCACTCGGGAGGAAGCATGAACTCTCGCAGGTCCATCCGGTCGACACGGTCGAGTCGTGCCTCGAGTTCCTCCGGCGTCTCGATGGGGCTGTGCAGCCATTCACCGGTCTTCGCACCCCGCTCATACACCCCGCCGAACACCTCCCCGATCCGCTTCACCGGCGGAAAGGTCTCCTCCGCGACGGGGAACTCCTCGGGCAGCAGCCTGCGACCCACGATCTTCTCCGCCTTGTCGTTGTATCTTCTATTCAGATCGATCCTGCGTTCCCGTGGTTCGACGCCCCAGGCGTCACCCTCCTCCCCCAGTTCGGCGTAGACGCACTCTGCGTTCATGCGGATCCCCAACGCAACCTGCGGGGCATCCTCGTAAAAACAGTTCTCCCTGTGCGCCTCCTCATCGTCGGCCCAGAATTGGTCGGTATCAAGCGGTAGCAGATCCATACACACTCCTTCCGTACATATTCCATCATGCCCGGTTTCCGGGACGGCAGAGAGACCATAAACCGTCGGCCCCACCGGGTCAAGTCGAGCTTGACGCTCCTCCCAGCCCTGGTTAGGATCGGATCAAGACGCAGGAAATCGGGGGAGGCGGCACGGTGAGTGAAGGCAGGACGGCGGGGCCATGCTCGAGAAATCGTGTCACGACCTGGATATCCTCAACTGGGTGACCGGCTCCAGGCCGTTGTCGTTGACCTCCTACGGCAGCCGGCGGCTCTTCACTCCAAACCCGAATCTTCCGCACGCCTGCGGAGGCTGTTCGGTGGCCGAATTGTGCGCCTATTATCGGCGCCCGGTGAAGTCGGATCACGAGGACGACGGCGAGCAGGTCATGCATACCTTCCTCCGTGAGGAGGAGTGCTGCATCTACAACGTCGAGAAAGATATCTTCGATACCCAATCGGTGAACATAGAATACGAAAACGGCACGCTGGTCACCTTCATGCTGACCTTCGGATGCTCGGGACCACGGGCCGGGCGGAATTTCCACGCGGTGGGCACCGCAGGCAGGATCTGGGGTAATCTCCACGACAACAGCGTGCATCTCTACCGCAACTCCGACGGCGAGACGGAACGGTTCGACACCGGCGGCGACGGCACCGGTCACGGCGGGGGAGACCGGCTGCACGCGCTGGAACTCCTGCGGATGATGAAAGATCCGGGTCACTCGCCTGCTCAGGATGCGTCGGCGGGATACCTCAGCGCGGCCATGTCCTTCGCGACAGACCTATCGGCTTACGAGCGGCGCATCGTTGAGTTCAGATACGACAACCACCGCATCGAACTGGTATAGAGGAACTGATATACGGCCGGCCGACGCACACTGGTCATTT
>CAZAKE010000010.1:26071-35194 GCA_964485495.1 uncultured Spirochaetales bacterium | reverse complement strand
TCAGACCCTTTTCACATCCCCAGATCTTGTTGAAATAAACCTGACGGTAGGCGGGATGTACGTCGAAATGGATCCAGTAGTTTTCGAACGGCTCATCAGAGAAAGAATAGATACTATGTCGCACATAGGGCGGAATAAGAACGAATTCCGCTTCCTTGAATATCCTATCATCCTCCGATAGGATCACCCTTCCACGCCCACGAGCCAGGATGATGATCTCATAATCTCCGAGAACCCGGTCGGAGACGGCGATTGATTGGCCGGATTGACGGTTCCCCACATGCGGCTCTAAAGAAAAGTGCTCGAGCATATTTGTAACGGGTGGGTCAACATCCTCATTCGAAATTGGGGTGAAGAACTTGATGGAACCGCTGTTTCCCTGTACGTCCATATCCGTACGATACTGTATAAAAAACGGACTCTCGTGAATAGTGCTTGTTGTTATTCTTGGATACACTCTTGGATACACAGCCGTTCGAGAGGTGAAATGCATGACACGATTTTCCGTAACACCGTACGCGGACCGCATCCAAGAGGCGAAGGAACGGATTTTCCGCTGGACACATGACAAGCCCGTAGACCGTCCGCCGTTCCTCTTCACCGCTGCCGGATATGTCCCTCCCTTTTCCAAAGGCGAACAGGCCGCGGACGTAGACAAGGCGGTGGAGGCGGCAATCGGAGCCATCCGGTATCAACTGGAGCAATTCCCGTATACCGACTATATCCCCTTCTTCCCTCTCCCGTTCCTCGGCGAGGGTATCATTCCCTCCATGTTCGGGGCAAAGCAACACATCGTAGAACACAATCCGCCGTTTACTGAAGGACGGGTGATGGATTCAATCGATGAACTGGAAAAGCTGCCGGAGCGAATCAATCCTGAGACCGACGGGTGGGGACCGAAGGTGAAGGATTCGGTACTCAAATTCCTCGATGCTACCCACGGAGAGATCGGCGTGGGCGTCACGGACCACCAATCGCCGTACGGCATCGCCACGAAGATCATCAATAATGAGGCGCTGATGCTGGCGATGTTCGACGCACCCGACTTGGTGCGTCGATTTCTCGGCATCTGCCGGCAGGCGACGGAAGATGTGATTGCAGCCATGGAGGAGTGGGCCGGAAACCCCGACCTGATCGTGAAGAATTACCGCTCCCCCGTACCGGGCTGTGGCGTGATCATCTGGGACGATTATATCTCGGTGCTCTCTCCGGACCTGCACAAGACATTTTGTCTGCCGGAGAACAACCGCCTGTACGCGAAGTACGGCAAGGGACATCTGCACACATGTGGACCGTACTTCCCGGGATATATCGACTCGGTGGTGGAACACGACGCATATACGGTCGACACCGTAATCACCCGTGAGATGAAGCGAACCAAGGAGGATTTCCTGGAGTTAAAGCGCCGCTGTAACGAGCGCAACATCAAACTCGTAGGGAAACCTTGGATAAACAACTCTCATATCTATGATCGAAAACACGAGGAAGAACCCGACCGGGCATTCCTCGAGGAGATGCTCCGTGACGGCCGTATGTTCTGGACCCATGGGGGCTCACCGGAGTTGGGTCGTGAATCTACGAACTGGGTTTGTTCGCTTTTCGAGGGGTGAATATGCACTACGATCGGAAAATTTTCTCGAATCTTCGTTTCAACGTTCCGATCTCATCACGAGTATAGATCTTCGATCTATTCGTCTGATGCATATGAAACCTGTACGCGAAATCTGTTGTCAGGGCCGCCCGTTCTAGCGCCTCGATACCGCCGTAGATCTGGATGAGCTTGTCCGCCTCGGCGATACGCTCGTACACCTCCGGCCATTGATCATGCTCCGGCTGACCGGCACCCGGTACCCACTGGATTCCCCGCAGCTCAGAGATCTCCAGCAGTGAATCGAGATGCGGCAGCTGTCCGACTCCATCCAAGTGATAGAAGTTTTGTGGGAGTCTTCGGAAGGTCCTCTGCAGGTCAGGCTTGATGAACTCATCGAACATCTCCGGGCCGATCATGTAACAAAAATCGCACTGGACCATGTAGCCGGGCTCGCTCTGAAAGATGCCGGACCAGTCGGTGAACCCTTGCGTCCTTCTCTCCAGCAGTTGGTGCAGCCGGTTATACGCCTCGAACCAGAGATCGTGTATCTCGTCGATGAGCCGCTTCACTTCGGACGGGTGGTCATATAGGTCGTAGAGCAGCTTGTCGCCGGGCCGAAACGTAGACAGGATATCCGCCGGACCGCCCAAATCCGGCAACCCGATCACCACGGAATCTCCCCAATACTCAATCGCGGCCTCGTATACCTCGATTATCCTGCGGAACCATATATTGGATTCGTCGAACTCGAAGTGGAGATCGCCTATCTCGAGATCTTCGGGCGGATGAAACCAAACCCTGCCGGAGGAGTTATCCAACTCCGCGCCTAGAAACGCACCCAGAATACCCGGTCCGAAGGTATCGAAATTAACGTATGGAAAGGCGTCGCCCAGGAACTCGAGCTGCGACAACTCCCAATCGATACGATCGATTATCTCTATGGCGGGGATCGACAACTCATGACACGTAGCCTGTGTGAGGAGAGGCACATCGGGGCAGGGGCGGGAAGGCGCATGAACCCGGGCTACGACAGGAACCATCGGTCTTCCCAGCGTACCATCCCGCCACTTACGGTAATCCGCTTTCAAGCGGTCCCAATTGCCCTGTGTAAAATGGATTGCCATCTAACCCTTCACTCCGCCGATCATCACACCTGTGATGAAGTAGCGCTGCAGGAACGGATAGGCCACGAGTATCGGTACCGTCGCCACGATGATGGTGCAGTACCGCACAAGCAACCGGTAGCTCTCCATCGAGCTCTGCCCCACGGTGCCCTGACCGAGTTGTGTCATACTGTTGCTGCCTGAGTTCTCGAGGAGAATCTCGCGTAGGAGCAGCTGGAGAGGAAACTTCTCCTTGCTGTCGAGGAACAGCGAGGGATTGAACCAGGAGTTCCACATCCATACCGCATAGAAGAGGGCGACAACCGCCACCGTGGCCTGGGCCAGGGGCACCATGATCTGCCAGATTATTCTCAATTCATGAGCCCCATCTATCTTGGCCGACTCCCACATGCTCGTAGAGACACCCGCGAAGGCCGTGCGCATGACGATCAGATTGAACGTGTTGATCGCCGTCGGCAGGATAATAGCCATCCGACTATCCTTCAGGCCCATATTCATCACCATCAGATAGAAGGGGATGAGCCCGCCGTGAAAATACATGGTGAAGATGATGATCTTCGTCAGATACTTGTTCCAGTATACGCCCTTCCGTGACAGCACATACGCGCCGGTGATGGTAAGGACCATACTCAAGGAAGTACCCGCGACGACATAGAAGACGGAGTTGAAGAACCCGGTCATGATATTCGGATTGTTCAACACCAGTTTATATCCTTTCAGCGCGACTTTGCCGAGGGGCCAGAGGATGAATCCTCGCCGTCCGAAGATTATGATCGGATCGCTGATGGACGCCATCAGCACATGCCACAACGGGTATAGACAGACGATGCACAACGCCGTGAGGATGAAGTAGTTGAAAATGTTGAATATCTTTTCGCTGGTTGATCTCATGCTGAACATAGCCGGCCTCCGTTAAAACAGACTCGTTTCGGTCACTCTGGCGCTGAAGTAGTTGGCCGAGACGACGAGGGCAAAATTCACGACCGAATTGAATAGGCCGACCGCGGTGGCGAAGCTGAAGTTGGCGTCCTGAATTCCCTTCCGATACACGTAACTCGCGATAACGTCGGCGGTCTCATACGTCAAGCCGTTGTAGAGGAGGATTATCTTCTCGAATCCGACGCTCATCATGGTTCCCACCCGGAGAATCAGCAGGATGGCGATAGTAGGCAGGATACTCGGAAGGGTGATGATGAATACCTGCCGAAGTCTTCCCGCGCCGTCTATTGTCGCCGCCTCATAGAGTTCAGGATTTATGGCCGCCAATGCCGCACAAAATATTATACTGTTCCATCCCAGCCTCTGCCAGAGTTCCGATCCGACATAGATGGCACGGAAGTATTCCGGGGCGGCCAGGAGGTTCGTCGGCTTACCGCCGACCAACTCGCTTACGGCTCCAAACACGCCGTCGGAGGCCGAAAAATCCACCAGGATGCCGCAGATGACGACAAGGGAGATGAAATAGGGCATATAGGTAATCGTCTGCACAATCCGTTTGAATTTCATGTTCCACAGCTCATTCATCATCAGGGCCAGCGCGATGGGCAGGGGAAACCCGAACACAAGATTCCAGAAGCTGATCAGAAAGGTGTTGCGGATGACGCGCCAGGCGAAAGGACCCGAGAAGAAATCCTTGAAATAAACAAAGCCGATCCAGGGGCTGCCCATAATCCCCTTGCGCGGAGAGAAATCCTTGAAGGCGATGGTGATGCCATACATGGGGCCGTACATCCAGAGAAAATAGAACGCCATCACCGGGACCATGAGTAGATACAACTCCCAGTGCTTCGTCCAATCGCGCCGGACCATCCCGCCCCACGTCAGACCGCCGTATCGTCCATATTTATCACTCTGTCTATCGATGGTATGCGTGCTCATATCAATCCTTTACGAACAACGGGGGGGCAGAGTCTCCCCTGCCCCCCCGCTTCAGTCATTTTCTTAGCGAGCGTAATAGCGATTGAGCGCGGCAGTCTTGATCTCAATCGCCCTTGCGATGTTCATATTCTCGATTGTGTTCACGAAATCCTCGAAGTTGCTCAGCGGCTCCTGACCGACGATGAACTTAAGCGTCATCTCGTCACGATAGGTGTTGATATCGGTCATGATGTTGGCCAGCTCCCGGCTCTCTTCGGAGGTGTGGCTGATATTATCGGGGATCAGCCAACTCGAGTCCTGGGTATCCCACAGCTCGATACACTCCCATACCTCAGGTTCCATCTCATAGGAGGCCGAGTTACGCAGGCTGCCCCAGGCATGCACCTTGAACAGCGGGTACACGGTCCAGAAATCGAGTCCTTCGTCGTTGTCGAGGCTCGGATGGATCCACTCGTATTCCCCATTCTCGAGCCACCGGTAGGATACGCCCTCCGGGCCGTAGGAACAGAGGTCTCCGCCGTCCTGACTGAAGTGGTAATCCCTCCACTTCACCACCTGCTCGATGATTCCCTCGTCCTGGGCTCGGACCGATACGACATCACGATTGGTTCGGACGGTTGAGTTGTCCTGATGCAGATGGATTACCTGGCCCTCGTAACTGGTGGGCTGAAGCGTCGGAGCCAATTCGAAGTCCGGATCTATGGATTTGCCGGTGAGTTTTGCCTGGCCGATGGCGCCGTAGGCGAACCCGAAGGCGCCATAGGTGCCGTTGGCGACATTGGCGTTGTATGAGCTCTGGTCGCGGGTGGTAAAGTCGGGGTCGATGAGGCCGTCCTCATACCAGGTGTTCATGAGTTGCAGGAAGTCGCGGTATCCGCTCTGGATCGGGCCATACTTGGCCTGTCCGTCGATCTGGAACCATTCATACCCAGACTCGTAAGAACCTACGAACATAAAATTCGTCGCCACGCCGTACCATAAACTTATGTTCAATCCAAGAACCGCGCCATACTCCTCGTTCATCTTGCGGAGCAACACGTCCCAATCCTCGATGGTGGTGGGAAGTTCCAGGCCGAGTTCCCGTACCCAGTCCTCCCTGACCCAGAGTCCGGACCATGGATCGGTGGGAATCATGTCGAGAACCGGAAACGAGAAGATGCGCCCGCTGTCGTCGACGAGATCCCGGTTGAGCTCTTCGTTATTCTCTCTGAGCCACCTGATGTTGGGCATCCAGCCCTTGTCATACGCATCGGTAAGATCCAGGTACACCTCATCCTGGATCGCCTTTGCCCATCCGCCGGGATACGACGGAGGATTCGAGAAGATGTGAGGAAGATCGTTCGACGCGACCCGTAAGTTGAAGTTGTCCCGCTCCTGTCCGACCGGCGGGTAGAGCCAGTTGATCTCGACCCCGGTAATCTCCTCCATCGCCTTGAAGGTCTCACACTCGTCGAGTCCCTGCATGACGGTGGAGTTGAAGCTCCTCCAGATATCGATGGTCATCGGCTTTTCGACGACAGGCAAGATCGTCGCGTTCACGCCGAAGAGGTACTTCTTGTCGCGGGAATCCCAGGCCATCGGTTTGTCCGGATTATAGGGTCGGCCGTTATTCGTGTCCGCACCTATTGGTGGCGCCTCGCGTGTCGCCGCCTCGGATTCTGTGGTGCTCGTAGACCCGGTCGCCTGTTGGCCGCCGGCAGCCAAATTACCCAGAGCCAGGGTGGCCATGAGTACCATTGAGAGAAACAACAGAATCAATCTTCTGTTCATTCGAAAACCTCCATGAGTGTTCTAAATTTGTACGATCATCTCATGGAAAATTCCAGCTGTAAATTGCTCATTTTTCTACCGACTATCCATTTTTTTAATTCTTTATTTCATAGATACTTATGTTTCGCTCTTCGTCTATTGGACGAGTATTGACCGTTTCTGTTGCCTGTAGCGTCCCGGCGTGATGCCTTCATACTTCTTGAAAACCTGGATGAAGGCGATATCACTGAGGTACCCACAGCGTGAGGCGACCTCCCTCACCGTCAGTTTTGAGGATAACAGAAGTGACTTTGCCTCCCGGAGTCGAGTCCGGTGAATTGCGTTCAGCGGTCCGTGGCCTGTCTCCGCCTTGTACATCCAGGAAAGGTTGGATATCGACAGTTCCAGGCAGTCTGCGATGAATCCGACGGAAAAACTCGGATCGTCGTAGTGTTCCTCTATTATCTCGACTACGCGATCACCCAGCGACTTCTCATGGTTTTTCATAACGTGTGCCCGGATCTCTCCAAACAGACGATCAATCTCCAACCTGGTCTCTTCCAGTGTCGTGCAGGCCAGCAGCCGTTCCTCACACCCGAGACCGGCGAGAAAGCTGTCATCGAAGAGATCCCCCATCGCGTCTAGAAACAGGTTAATCATCCCGAAGAGGCGCATCCGTAGTTTGGCGATGCTGGTACATTGCTCAAGATTATTCAGATGATCACGGATGATCTCCTCGGCCGCCAGGTAGTCTCCGGAGGTGAATAGGTTGAGAAAGTGACGCTCCCATTGAAGCGTATTCACGGTGTCCTTGTGTGGATCATGCTCCAGTATTTCGTAATAGGTAATGACGGCACCCTTTCCTCGCACAATACGGAAACCGAGAGCTTCCTGCGCCTCCTCGAATGCAAGCGGAATTCCCCTGATGTCGGTCTTGATGCGGCCTGCACCAAGTGTATAGGTGATCCCCGTTTCCCGATGCAGCCGATCATTGAACTCCTCGAGCATCCGTGTGAGGCTCTCTTCCGGACCCTCCGAGGAGACAAACATGTTGATGAGCAATACAGCCAGGTTGTTGATTTCACATACCCAACCCGCCCCCCGGATAGAGGAAGAGACGATGGCGCGGATCCGATTGGAGAGCCACTGAGCACCATGATCCTCGGAGAGTTGTTCCTCACTGAGAACGGTCTCCTCCATCTGGAGAATGACGGCAACGAATGCATCCTCCTCGAAGAAGAACCCGTGAAACTCACACTGCTCCTCTATCGTGTAGGTTGTCTCGTTCAGTTTCCCCAGTAGCAACCGTTCCAGAAAATTCAACTTCAATGCCTGCTGTTGGAGTAACAGTTGATCCTGGATCGAAGCCTTCTCGTCTCGGAGCCGCCTGAATGACTCTTCGATATATTTGTACTCTTCTCGCTTGAACTGTTCGAACTCCGCACCTGCATCCCCGGCAGAAATCCGGTCGATCAGACGGGTGACCGGCCTGTAATTCCTCTGCGCGAACGCATAGGCCGCGGATGTGCCGATGACCCAAAAAACGAAGAACATGCCGAAAAAGATCCACTTCAGCCTGTTGAGCCGAGACTCCACCACCGACTGAGAGGAGAGAGAGACAACCAACCAGTCGATATGTTCGGACGGAAAACACGTGAGAATCCGGCCGTTCAGAGCGAGATCCTCGTCCCGCTCCGCCATCAGGCGGTCATACCGCGGTAACTCATTGGCGTGCTCAGCCCCTCCGAGGAGTACGATGTTATCTTCGTCGAGAATAAACACCGAGCCTTCCCGATTTGTTCTTCCCAACAGGTCTCGGATGGTGGTCTCCTTCACGGTAACACAGATTGAGATCATGGTCTTTTCCGAGTCGAACATCGGAAAATTGGTCTGGAAAAACTGGATATGCGGTTGTGAGTTTCGCGTATTGGGAATGGTACTATTTACGAAGGGGTTTTGCATGATCGAAAACGCCTGGATGTCTTTTTCGTCGTTAAAAAGGATGCTCCTCCATTCGTCGATGGACAATGACGATTGTGAATATTTGGTGTCAAAGTAATACTCGACATCGTAGGCTCCGGTCGTCGCGACGATATACTCACCGGGCCGGAAATACACGAACAACGATTCGACGGCGGGATGAGACCGCCGCAGCTTCGATAATTCAGTGTGCAACTTGCTCTTGAGGTAGTGCTGCCTGGGACCGAGGTTCCCTTCGAAACCGCCTAAGCTCCGTACCTCCGGCAGAAGGGTCGTCTCCTGGAGTATCGTGCTAACCTCATGCAGAAGGTAATCGAGTCCGATCTGTGCCTGCCGGATATTGGCTCTATGGACCCGGATTGTCTCCTCGCGGAGATTACGAGACAGGAGAAAGAACCCCGAAAGAATAAAGATAAACGCGATAAGCAGGATGATGATGTAGGACACAATCCAGCTGAGAAGCAATCCATTGCGATTTGTGCGCCGTATTTTACATACCACTCTACCGACTCCACCACAGTATCCGTTGATTCTACCGTAAAATCATGATCCCGTCATGCCCGATGACTCCCCGTCTCGGACGACCATCACACAGACTACCGGCAGTCAACGCGAGAACTATACCAGTGCGACAGTTCGGACTATACTATACACAAACACCAATCGGGAGGCAGTGATGCAATATCGTACACTCGGGCGAACAGGCTGGAAGGTCAGCGCGGTTTCTATGGGCTGCTGGGGAATCGGCGGTCAGTGGGGGCCGGTGGAGGAGAAACAGGCCCACGACACCATACGGGCGGC
>CAZAKE010000010.1:0-25971 GCA_964485495.1 uncultured Spirochaetales bacterium | reverse complement strand
GCGGTCAGTGGGGGCCGGTGGAGGAGAAACAGGCCCACGACACCATACGGGCGGCGCTGGACGCAGGGGTGAACCTATTCGACACCGCCGACGGATACGGCATGGGGCAGAGCGAGTTCTACACCGGAAAGGCGCTAAAGGATGTCCGCGACAAGGTCTACATCGCCACCAAGGTGGGAAACTGGGGCCGCCGCTACGACGATCCGCCGCAGCTGAAATCGATCTACAGCATCATCAACTGCTGCCACGCCAGCCTCTACCGACTTGGCACCGACTACATCGACCTCTACCAGTGCCACGTGGGAACGCCGGAGAGACCGGAGGTCTTCGTGGAGGCCTTCGAGCTATTGAAGAAGCAGGGCAAGATTAGAGAGTACGCCATCTCCACCAACGACCTCGCGTCGCTGAAGGCCCTGGACGCAGAAGGCGGCTGTGCCTCCTGCCAGATCAATTACTCTCTGCTGAACCGCACACCTGAAAAAGATATCCTGCCGTACTGCCGGGAAAACGACATCGGCGTGCTCCTCCGCGGACCCATCGCCCAGGGGCTCCTGGCCGACAAGTTCACCTCGGACACCAGGTTCGACGACATAGTCCGTCAGAAATGGAACCCCGACGGAAACCAGCGTGAAGACTTTCTGGCCAAGCTCGAGAAGGTGTCGGCCCTGCGGGAACTCATCCCCGCAGATTCCGACATGGTGGCCTTCGCCCTGCGGTTCGTGCTGGCCAATCCGGCGGTCACCTGCCCCATCCCGGGAATGAAAACACCGGAGCAGGCGCGGCAGAACGCCTCCGCCGCGGACGGTGAACTGGACGCGGCGACACTCGAAAAGATCGACGAGATCTTTCCGCCGGGAACGTGACCGCAGACAAAAGGCCCGATCCGAATGCACAACCAAATAAAACGCTCCAACCTCGACAACGCCTTCATGGCCCGGATGTTCGGCACCCCCCTGAACATCAGCCACTACACGAAGGGCAGTTTCGAGACTCACTACCACGCTCACCTTGAGATCATGATCATCAACAAGAGCGCCGGTGAGCAGCGCATAGGAAAGAGACGATACACGCTGGAGCAGGGAACCGCCTTCTTCCTCGGCCAGTTTCACTCCCACTCGATCTTCAAGACCGGTCGGGAGAACCTGGACTACTACAACATCACCTTCAAGCCGGAGGTTCTCAGCGTCCAGACACCCCACGAGGAGGAGATCGCCGTGCTGCGGCCGTTCTACATGCCGGAACTGGTCAATCCGATGCGGATCCCGGAAGCCGGCTACCGGAAGGTTACCGAGTTGTGTGCCATGATGCTCGAAGAAAACAACCGCGGCGTGCCGACGGCCCCGCTTCTGAGCGTACACCTCTTCAACACAATTCTGCTGTACCTCACCGAAGGCCTGCCGCTGCCGTCTGACGGCAAGGAGTTGATCGCCCTGCGCTGCCTCTCACAGATCAACACGAGATTCCGTACCGAAGTGAAGACCGAGACCCTGGCGGCCCACGTCGGCCTCTCCCCCTCGAGACTGGCCCAGGTGTTCCGCAAGGCTACCGGCCGCACGGTAAAGGAGATGCTCATCCAACGGCGACTCACCGAGGCGCGGAAGCTGCTGACCGAGACTACCCATCCGGTAGCCGAGATCTCGGAACAGGCCGGGTTCCGAGATACGAGCTACTTCCACCGCACCTTCCGCCGGGAGACGGGGTGCAGCCCCAGGGAGTATCGGCAGCGACTAAAGGCAACCCCCTAATTTCTCAGGTATTTGGCGTAATATCGAGTATGTGCTAAATCCAGTCCCCCTATTTTAAAACCTCTCTCTTTCGAAATACCGAGAAACCGTCTACCATTCTCCACATCATTCGACTAATCGGAGGAACAGACATGGGAAAATCCCCACTATCGGTACAGAGTTTTTGTTTTCGCAATTTCAAGGACAACAAGAAGACGGCGGAGCTGGTCAAGGAGATCGGCCTTGCCGGCATCGAGATCTGCAAGATCCACTGCGACTTCGCCGACGAATCGCAGCATCAGCCCTGCCTGGACACCTACGCCGCCGAGAACGTGCGCATCGTCAGCATCGGCGTCAACGCACTGACCACCCGGGAGGCCAACACCCCCATCTTCGAGTTCGCCAAGAAGGCCGGCCTGAAGGTGATGAGCGTCAACTTCCCCCTCGACCAGCAGATCGACGAGACCCTCAAGACCGCCGACGCCATGGCCGAGGAGTACGGCATCAAGCTGGGAATCCACAACCACGGCGGCTACCACTGGCTGGGCAACAAGGACGCCCTGGCCTGGGTATTCGGCAAGACCAGCCCGCGGGTGGGGCTCTGTCTGGACACCGCCTGGGCGCTGGACGCCAAATTCGATCCCATGCAGGCCATCGAGATGTTCAGCGACCGGATGTACACCCTGCACCTGAAGGACTTCATCTTCAACAAGAACCGCACCCAGGAGGACGTAGTGGTAGGAACCGGCAACATCGACCTGCCGGCCATGGAGAAGCTGCTATTGGATGTCGGTTTCACCGGCGAGGCGGTCATCGAGTACGAGGGTGACCCCGCCGGCCCCGTTCCTGCCCTCAAGGAGTGCGTGGTCAAGATCAAGGCCGAACTGAGCAAGGTTCTGGAGGATTAATCGGTATGGATACAGTTCGTTTAGGCGTGGTAGGCGCCGGATTTATCGGCAAGATTCACATGGGCCAGTTCGGCAAACTCGACGACGTGGTCCTGGCCGGCGTGTACGATCCTCTCGAGGGGGCAGCCGCCGCTGCCGCGAAGCAGTTCGGCGTGGAGAAGGTCTACGGGAGTGATACCGATCTGATCGAGGACGCCTCCATCGACACGGTCGTGCTTGGTGTGCCCAACAAGCTGCACGCGAAGCTGGCCGTCAAGGCCCTGGAGGCCGGCAAGAACGTCCTCCTGGAGAAGCCCATGGCCCTCTCCGGCGCGCAGTCTGCCGAGATCGTAAAGGCCCGGCGCAAATCGGGAAAGGTCCTCATGATCGCCCATCAGATGCGCTGGCAAGACCTCTCACAGCAGATCAAGACCCAGGCGGAGGCCGGCGAGTTCGGAAAGATCTATAACGCCAAGACCGCCATGTGGCGGACCTGCAACATCCCCGGCTGGGGCAGCTGGTTCACCCGCAAGGACGAGTCCGGCGGCGGTCCGCTCATCGATATCGGCGTTCACGCCCTGGACCTGGCCATGTACCTGATGGGTGACCCCAAACCGATCTCGGTGTTCGGCTCGACCTACGCGGAGTTCGGCCCCAAACGGAAAGGCCTCGGTTCCTGGGGGACCCCCGACTGGACCGGGTATTTCGATGTGGAAGACCTGGCCACGGCCATGATCAAGATGGAGGACGGCAGCACCCTGACCTTGGAGGTCTCCTGGGCGGCCAACACCGATCCCTCCTACGGTCAACTCCTACATCTGATGGGTACCGAGGGCGGGGCCAGCCTCTATTCGAACCACGGCCTGCTGATCAACCAGAAGTTCGGCCGCACCTGCACCACAGAGTTGAAAGCCCGGCCCAACGCCGCGGACCCGCGGGCCCTGTTGAGCCGTCACTTCATCGACTGCGTGAAGAGCGGTACCCAGCCCATCTCCGACGGAGTCTCCGGACTCAAGAACAACATGATCCTGGACGCCATCTACGAGTCCGCGAAGAGCGGAGAGATGGTGAAATTGGACTGGAGCATCTTGGAGTAGCAGCGAAGAATACGAAATATGAAAAGTAGTCCTACGAGGGGAGCTCCTTCAAAGCCTCGGAAATCGCGGGAAGCGCGGCCGGGTCGAGCCACCCTCGTAGGACGAAAAACCCCTCGATCGCATTCGACCCGATCCGCTCCTGCCCTACCGCGTATTCCACAAGCAACTCTCCGTCCCTACGATAGAACCGGTGGGCCAGGGTCTCAGGGTCCAAGACCCAGTACTCGTTCACGCCGTGCTGTTCGTATTCCGCGAATTTCGGCCCCACGTCACGGTCGGCGGTGCGGGGACTCAAGACCTCTACCACCAGGTCGGGCGCGCCGTCGACGTGGTTCTCCCTGATGCAGTCGCGCCTCTCGGCACGGTAGAAGGCCAGATCCGGCATGAAGACGTTCCGGGAGCTGAGTCGCACGGCCACGACCTCCCGATAGAGTACTCCTAATCCATGTGAATCAATATACACTCTCAGGAGACCATCTAAGAAATTTAACAAGTCGGCGTGACGAATGGATACCGGTGAATGCATGAATATCTCTCCATCGATCAGATCGGCGGTACGCTTGGGGGTGAGCCAATCGAGGAAATCCTCGGCGGTGAGGAGCTCCCGTTCCAGGTCTGCTGCGACTGAGACTCGTGTAGGCATGGTACCTCCAATATACTACATTCGAGCACAAACGACACTATTTTGATAGCCTGATCTCGAGGATTACCTTTGCGTTCTTCTCGAGTTGCACCTTCCGGTATCGTACTCCCATTTCGGACTCCCAAACCGACACGCCGCGGCCGTGAGTCGACACCGAGTCTACCGGCCCGGGGAGTCCCAGGAGAAATTCCACATCGTCGCGGTTAGTGAGTCCGTTGGTGAATCCGGCGGTGATCGTGCCGGAAAACCCCTCGACGCCGCCGCCCCCATGGTCCGGAGCGACGGGTTCGAGGTTCCAATCCAGATCCACGACCACACCACCCCGGCAGGCGATACCACCGGCCCTGCCCGTTCGCCACGAAGCAGGCAGTGCGGGGAAGAGCTTGATCATGCCGGGTTTCGAGAACACCAGCATCTCCAGTACCGCCGCGGAGAGTCCAAAGTTGGCGTCGATCTGGAAGGGCGGGACCCTCCCCCAGCCCCCCAGGGTGAGGCCCATGGCGCGCCAGTCGTTGTGATAGGTGAACAGATTGGGACCGGTGCTGCTCCTGGTCAGAAGTTCCAGGCATTCGAGAGCCCTCGCTCCGTCACCGAGACGGGCGTAGATGTTGGCCATGTGCGCCATTGACCAGCCGGTCTGACTGGTTAGTCCGATCACCAGTCGCTTCTCCACCGCAACCCGGCACGCCTCGTACAGTTCAGGGGTCTCCTCCGGTGTCACCTCGTATCCGGGAAAGAGCGGATAGATGTGTGACTGGTGCCGATGGTGATAATTATCCTTGAGGTCCGGATGCAGCCACTCGCGAATGGCCCCGTCCTCGTTGATCGCATACTCCGGGAGTCTCTCGATCGTGCCTCGCCACCGGGCGACGGCCTCGGAATCGAGATCCAGGATCTCATACGCGGCACAAAGATTCCCGAGAACCTCCCGGCACACCGCCACGTCCATGGTGGCGTCGATGGTGACCATGCTGCTCTCCGGTGACTCCGCCTTCGCTGTAGTACCCGAGCCGGCTATCACCGGCCGGTTCTCCGGCGACAGTGAGGGGATGAAATGCAGCTTGCCGTCGCCGCCCTCTACGAGGAAATCCTCGTAGAACTCCGCCGTCTCCTTCAGCCAGGGGACGGCACGGTCCCGCAGGAACTCCCTGTCTCCGGTGTAGAGGTAGTAATCGTAGTAGAGCTGTCCCAGCCATCCGGCGGCGGCGACCCAGTTGACCCAGACATCCGGATGCATCAGCCCCTCGGTGCTCTGTGCGATCGGCAGCAGTATGCCGCGGCAACCGTAGACAAGCCGCGCGTTCTGCCGGTAGTCGTCCAGAAAGCGCTCTAGATAGTCGAAATAGGAACCCGTGAGGGGAGCCAGATTTCCCGGCAACGCCTGCCAGTAGTTCATCTGCACGTTTTCGTCCAGATGGTAGTCGGCCGACCAGGCCGGCGCGTAATCGCCGTTCCAGACCCCCTGCAGATTGGCAGGCCAGCCGCGCTCGGGACTGGAGCAGACGAGGAGGTATCTGCCGTACTTGAACATGCGCATGATGAGTTCGGTGGGAACGTCTCCCTCGTATGCACGGGCGAGGAGCTCCTCGTTAGGGGCATTCCGCCGATCCGATGAGTGGTCGCCGGTTGCATCTATTTCCAGGGTCATGGCCTCGAACAGCCTGCGATGGGCCCGGGAGTGCCTGCCTGCGAGTTCTTCGTAGTCGGTGGATACGCCGGTAACAGCCCCGGATGCCTCAGCTTCGAGTGCAGCCGCATCGTCGGGATGCCCGACCCAGAGGACCGTGAACACCAGCATTTCGTCACAGCCCCGCACCTCGACTTCCGGCCATGCGACGTCTCTCGATTCATTGGACGATTCACCGGACAGCCTGAGTTCCCCGCCTCGCTGAACGATCCGGGAAACCGCTCCGAAGACCCCGGCCGGCGAATCGCCGGCCTCTCCCTCGAACATGCCCCGAATCCGTAACTCCGCCATTTCGCCGCCTTCGAGGATCCCGGAACCATATTCGAATCGCATGGGAGGAACCTCCTTCGGCGCCCCGAATCCGCCGGCGGACCTGTCGATGCCGCCGTCGTGGGGCTCGAGATGGAGCCGATAGTCGGTAGATCTCGCCTTGAAGGCTCCTGCCCTGAGGACGACG
This sequence comes from uncultured Spirochaetales bacterium, assembly GCA_964485495.1. Taxonomy (GTDB): domain Bacteria; phylum Spirochaetota; class Spirochaetia; order CAZAKE01; family CAZAKE01; genus CAZAKE01. Next base: position 19,476 of record CAZAKE010000010.1, on the reverse strand, counting down.
ATGCCGTCGGGCCGGGAACAGAAGAGATCTCTGTGGTGCCGTCCCTCGGCGTCACGCCATTCCATCCAGGCGATGCCGGAGTCGAAGTCGACTCCCCGCCGATATGCCCTGAACGGTCCCGCGGTTCCCGTCTCCAGGACGATGTCGCAGTGCGGAAGGAAGGGGTTATTCCGCGCCCAATAGCCGCCCCTGGCTTCATTCGCATCGTGGAGGAATCTCTCCGCCTCCCGGTATCTTCCCGAGCGGATCAGCTCGCGATGTTGTTCGAGCGTGTCGGAGATATCCACCATCTTCGAGCGATCTCCGTAGAACCACAGGGCTTCGTTGTTCAGGAGGATCCGATCCCGGCAGACATGCCCGTACATGAGTGCGCCGATGGTACCGTTTCCGGTGGGTGACCCATCCTGCCATCTCAGTGCAGGTTGTTTCATGATCATGCTGTTTTCTTCGATACTCATGGCTCCTCCTCGGTATCTACGTGTGCCGCAATCTGGTTTTTTAGTGTATCATTGTATAAAAGAAAATGCCTCAAGTCGATTCAATATCGAATCGAAGTAGAAACCGAAATCCAGTGCCGTGCCCCCATTCGACACTCCCGTTCAACTGCTCGACAAGAGACTGGATCAACCGAAACGACTTCCACATACTCTAATCATCGTTGATTTCTGTGATATGTCAAATTTTCAGGGTACACCGATTGTCACTCGCCGTCGACTTGGCCCTCCGACGGACTACGGATATACTGTACCCATCTCAAGTATAGCGAGGAATCATGATCGATCAAGACATATGTTTCAAGGCGATCCGCCGGGCGTTGTCCCGGGGAGGCGATTACTGTGACGTGTTCGTGGAAGAACGGACGGATACGGGAATCTCACTCGACGACGGACGGATAAAGGGGCTCACCACGGGAACCTCCGCCGGAGTGGGTCTCCGGGTAATCGTCGGGCGGAACTACCTCTACATGTATGCGGGGAATCCGACGGGAGAAAAACTCATGGAGCTGGCCGAACAGATGGCCGGGGCCGTCGCCCAGGATGAGGCGGGAAACCTGGGGGAGCCGTTCTCGCCGGAGGGGCGCGGGCTCAACCCGATCAGAACCGATCCGGACAACGTAGACCTCTGCGAGAAGGTTGAGCTCCTGAAGCGGGCCGACACTGCAGCGAGGAACTACTCTTCGAAGATCGCCGAGGCGATGGTACAATACTCCGACTACTCTCAGAAGGTGTGGATCGCCGGGTCCGACGGCAGATTCGTCACCGACGAACGAGTGCGGACCAGATTCGCCGTCTCCTCCATATCCCAGGATGGGGACAAGAAGGAGACCGGCATGTACGGGCCCGGACGCGCCATGGGCTGGGAGTTCTTCGACCTTTTCTCCCCGGAGCAGGTGGCGGAAGAGGCATCCCGCATCGCGGTGCTGATGCTGGACGCAGACTACGCCCCCCAGGGCAAGATGCCGGTGATCATCGACAACGAGTTCGGCGGCGTCATCTTCCACGAAGCCTGCGGCCACGCGCTGGAGGCCACCTCGGTGGCGGACGACGCCTCGGTGTTCAGCGGCAAGATGGGCGAGAAGATCGCCTCCGATGTCGTGAACGCGGTGGATGACGGCACCATCCCCAACGCCTGGGGCAGCGCCGACTTCGACGACGAGGGCGAGCCGACCCAACGAATACAGCTTATCCGGGACGGCGAACTCACGAGTTACATGATCGACCGCCTGGGCTCAATGAAGATGAATATGCCCGGGACGGCGTCGGGGCGCAGACAGAGTTACAAGTTCGCCCCGACCAGCCGGATGACCAACACCTTCATCACCGCCGGCCCCTACTCCCGGGACGACCTCATCGCCACCATCGACGAGGGGCTGCTGTGCGTCAACATGGGCGGTGGCTCGGTGAATCCGCCTACCACCGACTTCAACTTCAGCGTTCGTGAGGCGTATCTGATAAAGGACGGAAAGGTAGACCGGCCGGTGAAGGGGGCCTCCCTCATCGGCAAGGGTTCCGAGATCATCAAGAAGATCGAGATGGTGGCGGATAACCTGGATTACAACGGCACCGGCATGTGCGGCTCGATCTCCGGTTCGGTCCCGGCAGGCGTTGGGCAGCCCTCGGTCAAGGTGAGTGGACTGGTAGTAGGAGGCAGAAACCAATGAGCGATACATCGAAGGAACGAACAATGATCTCAACCGCCCTGAGCGGCGCGAACGATACGGAAATCTACTACGGCACCGGCCGCCGGCTCTCCATCAAGGCCTTCCGCGGGGAGGTCGCCTCTCTCACCCAGTCGGAGACCGCCGGGGCCTCCTCCCGCGTCATCCGCGAGAAACGCACCGGATCGGCCTTCACCGAACGGGTGACCGACGAGGAGATAGTACGTGTCATCGAGATGGCCGAGAGAAACGCCGCGTACCCTGAAGCCGACGAAGGCAACATACTCTACTCCATCCCGTCTCAGGAACGCTATGACGCCAGGAAGGCCGACTTCGGCCGGGTTCCCATGGAGCGGAAACGAGATGTCGCCCTGACCATCGAGAAGGCGGCCCTGAATACCGACTCGCGGATCGTAAACGTTCCCTACGCCTTCTACGGCGAGTCTGCCGGCAGCTCCGTCCTCGGCAACACCTTCGGAATCCTGCAGGAGTATCTCTTCGGATACTGCTACGCCTACGCCTACGTGATGGCCAAGGATGGTGACGATACCCAGGTAGGCGCCCACGTGGAGGTGGGCACCCGGTTCGAGGAGATCGACGCGGAAGCAATCGGACGTGAGGCCGCCCGCAAGGCGCTGGCCAGAGTGGGGGCCGTGGAGCCGGCATCGGGCACCTACAAGGTAGTATTTCACGAGGAGGCGGCCACCGAGTTGTTGGGTGCGTTCATCGCAGGGGGCGGTTCACCCTTCTTCGGGGAGAACCTCCAGAAGGGCCGGTCAAAACTAAAGGGGAAACTCGGCGAGGTAATCGGGTCCGATCTGTTCACCCTGGTGGACGATCCCATGTCGGGGCTGGCCCCGCGACCCTTCGACGGCGAAGGAGTACCCACCTCCACTTTGACCTTTGTCACCGAAGGCGTCTTCAACGCCGAGATCCACAACCTCTACTCCGCCACCCGCGGCGGCGTGAAGAGCACCGGCCACGGCAGCCGCGGAGGCTCCGGCGGCAGTATCGCCACCTCGCTCCACAACCCCTATCTCCCCGACGGCGACGCCTCCTTCGAGGGGCTGCTGGCCCTGGCCGGCGACGGCATCCTCGTCACCGACGTAGAGGGCCTTCACGCCGGACTCGACCCGATCTCCGGCGACTTCTCCCTCTCGGCTAAGGGATTCGAGATCAAAGGCGGCATCAAGGGCGGCCCCTTGAAGAACATGGTGGTGGCCGGCAACTTCTACGAGTTGGCCAAGGCCCTGGCCGGCAAGGCCGCCGACCGACGCGCCCTGTCCCACGAGCCCTTCAGCTCCCCCTCGATCCTGATCGACGGGCTGGCGGTGTCGGGGAGTTGATCCTGGAGGTATGCGTATGAACAATCCCCTCTCCGTCGTCCTCGAACGGCCGGAATGTCTGACGGTGAAGCCGGTGCCCATGCCGCCGGTGCCCGAGGTCGGCCTACAGGTCGAGATGCGCGCCTGCGGCATCTGCGGCAGCGACGTGCGCTACTACTACGGCGAGAACCCCTGGGCGCTGCACACCCTGGGAGTGAACAAGTCGAGTCCTCCCAACATGATCCTGGGGCACGAGGTTGCGGGTGTCGTTCGGGAAGAGGGCCGCGAACGCCGGATAGCCGTGCTGGCGTACAGGGGGTGCGGTGTCTGCCGGTACTGCCGCTCCGGACGGGAGAACGTCTGCGAGGACGTGCAACACATCGGCCACAGCACCGGCTGGGGCGACCTGCCCTACTACCCCGGCGGCATGTCCGAGCGCTTCCTGGTGTGGCCGGGATTCGAGTACGACCTGCCGGAGGCCGTCTCATTCGACGAGGCGACCTTCCTGGACGGCCTGGCGGTGGCGGTTCACGCGGTTGAGCAGAGCAGCCTGCCCTCGAACCTGACTCCGGATACGCCGGTAGGGCGCTTCGCGGTGATCGGCCTCGGTCCAATCGGTAACCTCTGCGCCCAGGTGGCGAAGGCCCGTGGCGCGGAGGTGGTTCGCGGATGTGACACCTACCGGCTGCCGCTGGAGCTGGCCGGGAGGGTCGGCCTGCCGGAGATGACCGAAGCGGATGGAGTCAGTTTCGCGGCTCACATGCGGCAGCGGGATGAGAGTTTCGACGCGGTGGTGGATACGGTGGGTACCCCCGAGACCATCCGGGCCGGGCTCTCGATCCTGGACAAGGCGGGTTCCTTAGTGCTGGTCTCGGTGCATGAGAAGCCCTTCGACTTCTCGCTGATCTCGCTGAACGCGGAGCGGCGGATCCTCACCTCGGCCAATAACCGCTACAAGGATTTCCCCGAGGCCATCGAGCTACTCGCCTCCGGATCCGTGAAGGTGGCCCCCCTCATCACCCACCGCTTTCCCCTCTCCCGGGCAGTGGAAGCCTTCGACCTCATGATCCACAAGCAAAACCAGGCGGCCTACAAGATCGTCCTACATCCGGACACCTGAAACCGTACAACGATAGCGAAACCCAAGGAGCCGACCATGACACTCGGAGCCATAGACGGACACTGGACCCTTTACCACTCGGACGCCTCGCAGGAGGTACGACTCGACCGCCATACGGTGCCTATCGACCTCGAGCCGATCCCCTCACGGGTACCCGGGAACGTCGAACTGGACCTGTTCAGCGCCGGGATCGAACCCGACCCCTTCTTCGGCGAAAATATCTACCTATATAAGAAGTACGAATACCACACCTGGTGGTATATGAAGACCTTCACCCTGAGCGAGGTGGAAGTCACGGCGGCTGATGGTGCGGATGGAGAGACTATCCGGGTCCCCGAATCCGAATCTGTCGACCGGCTCTTCCTCACCTTCCACGGCCTCGACACCTATGCCACGGTGTGGCTGAACGGCACCGAGATCGGCAGGGCCGACAACATGATGATCGAGCACTCATTCCCCGCCGGAGGTGCAATCGACCGGGAGGGGGAGAACGTGCTGGTGGTAGAGATCACCCCTTCTCTGGCTCATGCCTGGAATCAAGAGTACACCGCCCACGTCTTCTCCGCCGGGTTCGCCGACGAACGGGTCAGACTCCGCAAGGCGACCCACTCCTTCGGGTGGGACATCGCCCCCAGATTCGTCTCCGCAGGCATATGGCGGAGCGTAGAACTGGAGTACCGACCGCTTCCGCGGATCAGGGAGGCCTACATCACCACCAAGCATATCGGTCGGGACCACGCGGTGTTGCTCCTCAGATACCGGCTGGAAGCGGAATTTGGAAGCATAGAGGGAGTGCGGCTTCGGATCACCGGCCGGCTCTATTCTCACCATGGGGAGGGCGGAGAGGCCGGCGACGGAGAGCCCGACCTCGACGGTGCCGCGTTCCGCGTGGAGGTACCCGTGCGCTTCGTCTCGGAGAGCGTCGACATCCCCGTTCATGAGCCTCGCCTCTGGTGGCCGAGGGGGTATGGAGATCCGAACCTGTATGCGATCCGGCTGGAACTGATGCGGGACGATGCGATCCTGGACAGCCGGAGCGAGACGGTCGGGATCCGCACCGTGGAGCTGCAGACCGATTACTCCCCCGATCCACAGGAGCAGGAGTTTCGCCTCCGCGTGAACGGCCGGGAGATCTTCGCCCTGGGAACCAACTGGGTGCCCCTGGACGCCTTCCACTCCCGGGACGCCGAACGGCTGGAGCCGGCGTTAGAGATGCTGGAGGATCTCTCCTGTAACATGGTGCGCTGCTGGGGCGGAAACGTGTACGAAGACCACGCCTTCTTCGAGTATTGCGACCGGCACGGCATCATGGTGTGGCAGGACTTCGCCTTCGCATGCGCGGCCTATCCCCAGGACGACCGGTTCGCCGCCGAGGTGGAACAGGAGGCCGCCGCGGTGATTCGCAAGCTGCGGAACCATCCCTCCCTGATGCTCTGGTGCGGCGACAACGAGATCGACCAGTTCTACTACCAGAACGGGTATCGGATGGAGCACGCCTATCACAATCGGATCTCCCGGGAGGTCCTACCCCGAGCGACAGGCCGGCACGACCCGTTCCGGCCGTACATCCCCTCCTCACCCTACATCCCCGAGCCCGGTCGTGGACACCTCGAGGTTCCCGAACAGCACAACTGGGGGCCCCGTGACTATTTCAAGGGCGACTTCTACCGCCGCTCCTCGGCCCGGTTCGTCAGCGAGATCGGCTATCACGGCTGCCCCGCCGCATCGACCCTCCGTTCCTTCTTGCCGGAGGATGAGCTGTGGCCCATCGGCGGCCGCGGCTGGGACACCCACAACACCGACTATCTGGACCACCGCACCCGCGGTCGGAACCGGATCGAACTCATGCGGGACCAGGTCAGGATCCTCTTCGGAGATGAGCCGGATACCCTGGAGGAGTTCATCCTGGCATCCCAGATCTCCCAGGCGGAGGCCAAGAAGTTCTTCATCGAGACCTCCAGGCTCGGGCGGCCGGAAAGGACCGGCATCATCTGGTGGAACCTGCTGGACTGCTGGCCCCAGGTCTCCGATGCGATCGTGGATTATCATTTTCGGCGGAAGCTGGCCTACCACTACATCAGGAGGGTCCAGTCGGAGACCTGCGTGATGATCGGCGAACCGAAGGAGTGGGTCTATCCGGTGCACGTCGACAACATCTCGTCTGAGTCCCGGGTCGTAGAATACACCGTCCAGGAGGCGAAAGACACGACGCCTACCGCAATTCCGACGCCGACAATAGAAGGACGGATCGAGATACCTCCCGGCGCGTGTATCCGGGTGGGGGAGATCCCAGCTCTCCCTGGCGAACAGCGGCTGTTCCTGCTCCGCTGGAAATCGAGCGGCCGGGAATTCGGGAACCACTACGCATCCGGATCGGTGCCCTACTCTCTTTCTCGATACAAAACATGGCTGCAGCAGATCGAAGCCCTGCCGGAACCCTTCTCCGTCCGGGAGTGCATCGACTGAACCGGCTACAGCGCTTCGATCTCGTGCCACAGGTCGTCGTCCACCTCCAGCCCATGGGACGACGAACCTACGAGGAGTTCTGGAATCGGATCAAACCGTGAAGAGGAGGGCAAAATGAGTACACCGCTTGAAGAACAAAACCGCGAACCCGAGAACCTGCGAACACGAGTGCTGGGGAGATGGGGACGATGGGCCGCCGGCAGGTGGAAGGCGTCGCTCCTGATCGGTCTGGGAATCACCGTCCTGCTCGGAGGAGGGCTGGCATTCCTGCAATTCGACATGACCTTCTTCTCGGTGATGCCCGACAACTCCGGCCAGGTTCAGGACTTCAAGCACATCCTGAACGAGTTTCCCATCGCCTCGTCGATCATGGTGGTGGTGGACGGCCGACGGATCGAGGACGGAGATGAGGCGGAAAAACTCGTGAAATCAACCGTCGACGCGTTGGAACGGGAGTTCTCCGCACCGGAGTTCGAGGAATACGTGGTGCGGGTCACAGGCAAAATCGACATAGATTTCCTGAAATCTCACACCCTGGCACTGAGCGAACCGGCGGCCCTTCAAAGGTTCGAGCGGCTCTTCTCCGACCTCAACCTCGTTCCCCTCTTCCGAAGCCTGAACGACGACATGGAACGGGAGTACGTGGGAAACGAGGCGGCTCTCTCCGATGACGAGGAGATAGCGGTAGCCCAGTTCCGTGGATTGGATCGAATCTTCTCCCTGCTCGAGGCGGCCATGAACGACGAGACCGCCGCCGAAGACGAAATATCCGCGGTGCTGGATCGGTTCCTTTTCGGAGACGAATACATCCTGAGTCACGACCGTCGCATGGCCATCTGCATCGTGGAGCCGGCATTCACGATGGACGACATACCCGTGCTGGTTCCCGGCGTGAATACGATCGAGGCGACATCGAAACGGATCGCCGCGGAAGTCGGCATTACCGCGGGGCTCACCGGAATCACCGTGGTCGCCAGAGACGAGATGGTAACCAGTGAAGAGGGGATCGTCGTCTCCATGCTGGCGGCGGTGGTGTTGATCCTCCTGCTGCAGGTATTCACCTTCCGGATGTTCACCGTCCCGTTGATCTCCGGAATACCCCTCCTGATCGGCGTACTCTGGACCATGGGTGTCACCGGATACACGATCCACCGCCTGAACATCATGACTGCCATGTATATGGTGGCGCTGGTGGGATTGGGGATCGATTACGCCATCCACCTACTCACCACCTTCGTCCAGGAGCGGGACGAGGGCCGGGAGTTCATAGAGGCGATGGAGAGGGCCTTTGCCAAGAGCGGCGTCGGAATCATCACCGGGGCAGCCACCACGTCGGTGGCCTTCTTCATGCTGGTGGTGGCCGAGACGTCCCTGATGCGCGAGCTGGGTATCGTCGCCGGTGCCGGAATCCTCTGCGAACTCGCCGCGATGCTGCTCCTGATCCCGGGACTCTTGGGACTGCGGGAACACAGGAGGCACCGGAAGGATGCCGGCGGCGAGGCCGCGGTCTTCTCGAAGGTGCATATCAGAGCCGACCTGGCGTCGGGATTCGGGAAATTCGTTATGAAGGTACCGGCACTGACGGCGGTACTCTCGCTGGCGGCCTGCGGACTCCTGGCTACCCAGATCGGGAAGGTGCAGATCGAGACCAACCTGATGAAGATGGAGGCCAAGGGTCTCGAGTCGGTGGAGTTGCAGGACACCCTGGTGGAGGAGTTCGACATGGCCCCCGACGGCCTGTACCTGCTCTCGAGAGACCAGCGGGAGATCGAACGGCTCCATAACGAGCTGGCCGATCTCGGCTCGGTGGAGCGTACCGATTCGGTGGCCCCTTATGTCGTCTCCGAGACGGAGATACAGCCGTTGCAGCCGCTGATCCGCGCCATCGGCCAACGATCCGCAGAAATGCAGTCCGAAGATACGATTCAGCCGGAGATGCTGTTGGACGAACTCTACCGCCTGCAGGACAACCTCCTCGAGATGTCGGATCTGGCATTCCTCGGCGGCCTGGAACAGATATCGAATGTGTTGAACACGGCCACAGGATGGGACGAATCCGGCGCCAAGGTCCGTGAGACAAGCCTCGACCGGGTTATCGCCTCCCTCGAGGACGGCGGGGATGTCCCGGCGGGCATGATCCGTTTTCAGGAGGTCTTCGTCCCGCTCTTCGCCGAGAAGGTGAACCGAATGGCGGATCCCTCGGCGGTGTCGATCGAAGATCTTCCCGAGAGCATCCGAGCGTCATATGTGTCACGAGACGGAGATGAGTTCATTCTGTCGCTGATCCCCACGCGTAACCCCTGGCAGGAGGAGTTCCGGAAGACCTTCACCGGTCAGGTCGGCTCGGTCACCAGCGAGGCCACGGGCATGATCCTGGCGGCGGATCAATTGACGATCATGGCACGCTCGGACGGCGTCCGCGCCTCGATTGCCGCGGTGGCGGTCGTATTTCTGATCCTGCTCATCGATTTCAGGAACCTGAAACTCGCGATCCTGACGACGGTGCCGCTCCTCTGTTCCTTTGCCGCACTATTCGGATTCATGGGCCTCGCGGGAATCAAGTTCGACTTCGTCAACATCATCGCCGTGCCCCTCTTGATCGGGATAGGGATAGACGACGCGGTTCACATCAGCCACCGGTATCTGTACGAGGGTAAGGGATCCATGGATACCGTGATCGCCAAGACCGGATCGGCGGTACTCCTGACCACCTTGACCACCATGATCGGATTCGGGTCCTTCATACCGTCTATCATGCGTGCCATGCGCAGCACGGGAATAGTGCTGACCATCGCCATGGCAATCGCCTTCCTGTTCTCGGTGCTGCTCCACCCGTCGATCCTCATCCTGACCGGAGAGAAGCTCGGGCTGCGATTCGATCCGTGGGGGTCGACAAGGAAGTCTGCTACGAAGGGTAACCCACACCAAGGATAGAGCAGCGGAAATGAAAAACAACAACGGAGGAACTATGCGAAGTATGATAAATCGAAATGATAGAGCCGTTGTAAGACGGATACTTATATCTGCGTTGATCCTATCTGTCGGGCTGCAGGCCGCGGCAATGGATGCTGCCGAGATACTGGCGAAGGCGGACGAGAGTCTGACCGGTGACCGGGTATACAGCCTGAGCACGATGACCATCTACCGGGAGGGACGATCCCTGCCGGTACAGAAGATGGAGACCTACACCCTGACGAAGGACGGCACCTACATGTCCTTCTCGGAATATGTCGAACCGGAACGGATGCGGGGCTCCGCCTTCCTGCAGATCGGCAACGACATCTGGGTCCGATTCGCCACCACCGGGAGGGTCCGGAAGCTCTCCTCCTTCGCGAAACGAAACGCCACCGGCGGCAGCGACTTCTCCTACGCGGACATGGGAGACGGAAGCGGCGGCATGGCCCAATACTACCGCGCGGAGATAACTGGATCGGAGAGGGTCGACGGATACGACTGCTATCTCCTTCGGCTGGAGCCGAAGGAGGGTGCAGACGATGCCCCCTATCCTCGCCTGGATGTGTACATCGAGAAGAATACCTTCCTCTATAGACGGATCGATTACTACGAGGCGGCGGCCGTATTCAAGAGTTTGCATCTCGGGGACTATACCGAATCCGGAGGAAGACGGTATCCACTCACCGCGGAGATGCGGAATAAGGTGAGAGACTCCCGGACTGTAATCGAGACACAGGAGATAGAGTTCGAAAGCCCACGGGTGAAGGAATCATTCTTCTCGGTCGAGTATCTGGAGTCCATGCGGTAGCACCGAAATCCTGGGCATGATACACTCGGCGGCATGAAGATAACCAACATCGTATCATTTCCACACTGGTTCCGACGCAACCAGCTGTATGTGAAGGTCGAGACGGACGAGGGAATCTACGGGCTCGGGGAATCCGGCCTGTCCGGCCGCGAGAAGGCCGTGATGGGAGCCATCGACCATTTCAGGGAACTCCTGATCGGGCAGGACCCGATGGCCGCGGGTGCCATCTGGCAACAACTCTATCGCAGCCAGTATTTCGAAGGCGGCAGAGTCCTCACGGCGGCCCAGTCCGCCATCGACATCGCCCTCTACGACATCAAGGGGAAGGCGCTGGGAGTACCAGTGTATGAACTGCTCGGAGGCAAGCACAGGGAGCGGATCCCCTGTTTCATCAGCCTGCCGGCCCCGGAAACCGAGGAGGACGCGGCCGGTGTCCGGGAGTTGATCGCCGACGGATGGAAGTGCCTGCGTCTCAGCAGGAAACAGCACGAAAAGGAACAGCAGGGGTTCTACGAACCGAGAGAGACGATCGCACCTACCGCCGCGGCGTTGAGCCGGGCGAGGGAGCTCTTGGGCGCGGATGTGACGCTGGGGATCGACTACCACCACAGACTCAACGTGGCCGAGACTGTATCCTTCTGTCAGAGGATGCCCCGGGGAACGCTGGACTTCCTGGAGGAGCCGATTCGCGATGAATCACCCAAATCCTATCAGGCGCTGCGACGAATGATCGACGTTCCTCTGGCCATCGGTGAAGAATTCGCCGACAAGTGGCGGTTTCTCCCTTACATAGAGGAAGGCATAACCGACTTCGCCCGTGTCGACATCTGCAACGTCGGCGGATTCACCGAAGCCGTGAAGGTGGCCGGCTGGGCCGAGGCTCACTACATCGACATCATGCCCCACAACCCACTCGGGCCCGTATGCACCGCGGCTTCGATCCATCTGTGCGCCGCGGTGCCGAACGTGGCCTGGTTGGAATCCAAGATCGGGCAGTATCCGGATGACGCCCCGGAACACCGGCTGTTCGAGGGGCTGCCGCGAAATTCCGCGGGATACTTCCCCACTCCATCGGCACCCGGGCTCGGAATCACCCTCACCGAGGAGTTCGAGGCGGACCCGCAGAATACGGAGCCCTTCCAATATTGGAATCCACCCTCCCTGCGAAAGCGGGACGGTTCCGTCACCAACTGGTAACGGCAGGCGGGGTATGGACGATAGACGAGTGATAGATCTCCCCTCGCCCGTCGCCGACGGTGCTACGATCCATATCCATCGGCGTCGGTTCTCCGAACTGACCGGGAGAGAAGCGGAGTTTTCCGCCCTCCTGAGCCAGGAGGAGTTGACCAGGGCTCATCAATATATCTTCGATACAGACCGGATCAAGTCCGTCATCAGCCGTGGGTTGACCAGGAAGCTCATCGCCTCTTATCTGAACATTCCTCCGGATCTCCTTCGCTTTGCATACGGGCCGTTCGGAAAACCGGCACTCCCTCATGAGATGAATCCGGAGGATCTCGTTTTCAACGTCTCCCACTCCGGTGACCAATACCTGTTGGCGGTCTCTCGGAGGAACGAGATCGGAGTGGATATCGAGAAGATCCGGCCGGTACCGCAGATGCGGGATATCATACACAGAGACGCCGCACACTCGGAACGAGTGGAGTTCTCACGCCTTACAGAAGAGGAAAAGACGGCAGGATTCTTCCGGTGGTGGACACGGAAGGAGGCTCTTATAAAGGCCACCGGCGACGGGGCCTCCGCCGCCCTGCCGGAGTTCGAGACGGGAGTCACGACGCGGAACGATCCTACACGAGTACGCCTCCTCACCGGCTGCGTGTGGATCAGGTCACTTCCCATCGAATCCGGATACGTCGCGGCCTTGGCGGTGCTCGATGGGTGACGGCGGGATCAGGTTCATCCGGGCAAACCCGCAACCCATACACCGGCAGTCAGAAACCGCAACCTTTCACGGTTCACTATTGCGTCTCCATTTTTAATATATTCTCTATTTACTCAACCAGAAAAGGCCCACAATCCCGAATTTCGTTATTATTGATTCGGTTTTCCATTGACATGCGTGATAAACTTTGCAAAATTAGGTGGAGGGAAAGGGTGATCCTGCCGGCTCCACATCACACGAAAATAATGAATGAACATGGATAGCAATAAGAAGACGACAACACATACGAAGAAATGGGGAACCGATTCGGTTCCTGGTCCCTGGGACGTACTCATCATCGGCTCGGGGATCAGCGGTTTGGCGTGCGGTTCGCTCCTGTCGCAGTCCGGCAAGAGAGTTCTCATCCTGGAGCAGCACTTTCAGCCCGGCGGGTTTACCCACGTCTTCCGTCGCGGACGCTGGGAGTGGGACACCGGCATCCACTACTTCGGCACGGTGACCCCCGACTATCCGTGGTTCGTGCAGCTGATGGGCCTTTGCGGTGGGAGGATATCGTTCCAACCCTTCGGTACGGTGACAGACACCCTGGTGTTTCCAGACCTGTCGGTGCAGGTGCCCGGCACCTACGAGGAATACAAGCAGGTCCTTGGCGATCTCTTCCCGGCGGAGCGGGACGGCATCTCCAGGTATCTGGACAAGATCAAGGCGGTCCGGAAAGGCCTGACACTCTACTTCGGTGTCAATCTACTCCCTAAGGGGCTCACCAAGGCGGTCAGACGGTCTATTGCTCGCTCGATGCACGAAGCGGCAACCGTCACCACCGACGAGATGATGTCCCGGTATCTGCAGGATCATCACCTGAAGATGCTCCTGGACGCACAGTGGGGTAACATCGGAATGCCCAGACAGCGGTGCTCCTTCCTGGTCCACGCTTCCATGGTGGGGAACTACCTGGAACACGGGTCCGCGTATCCCGTCGGCGGTTCAAAGGTATTTGCAGAGGAGATGGGGCGGACGATCGCTGAGAACGGATCGGCCATCCGGTTACGGGCTGAGGTCGACACTATCATGACGGAGAACGGAAGAGTCCTCGGCGTGAAGATGAAAGACGGCGAGGAGATCAAGGCACAAACGGTAGTCTCGACGGTGGGAGCGACGCAGACATACAGCAGGTTTCTCGGAGATACGCCGGAGGCGAAGGAGGAGCTGGACGCGATCTCGCAGTTGCCGCCGGCGTATGAGTATCTGAACCTGTTCCTCGGATTCGACTCGGACCCGAGGGAATTCGGATACGGTGCCGGGAATTCCTGGATCTACGACACCTGGGATGTGGCGCCGGACAACATGGAATGGAATTTGAACGATCTCGAGTCCGACCCCACGCCGAAGATCTTCTTCTTCTCCTCGTCGAGTCTCAGGGACCCCGATTACATCCACAACGGAAGAGGCTACAACGGCGAACTCATCGCCCTTCCGGTGCAAGGATTTTTCGAGCGTTGGATGCATACGGAGTGGAACAGGCGAGGTGCGGATTACGAGGATATCAAGACGCAAATAACCGAGAAGATGGTCGCGGCCGTCGATCGTACATATCCCGGCATCGGAAAGACGGTGGCACATACGGAACTCGCGACTCCCCCGACCTATTATACGTTCACGCGGCACTCCGGCGGTGTCCCCTATGGCATCGCCCCCGTACCGGAGCGGTATCGCAGCCTTTCGCTGCGACCCGGTACCCCGGTCAAAAACCTGTACCTCTGCGGTCAAGACCTGATTATGCCGGGCATTCCCGCATCATTCGGATCCGCAATGCTGACCTGTTCGTACATCCTCCGCGGAAACGCCGGCCAGATCGCCTACAGACTGGGAAAGAAGGCGATCGATGGGTAGTTACGACGGGATGACGGGGTAACTCGGTACCTCGTCCGATCGACCCGATTCGGGCAGATCGTACACCGACGTCGTGAACACAACCTCCGAACGGCAGTCAAGAGATCATGGAGATGGAGGGCATTGTAATATGAAAAAGAAAAAACCGAAAGGACTGTTTTTCATTAAACTCGGAATAGCCATAATCGGACGCAAGATGTGGCGTCATCTGATCAAGGAGAGCAAGAATTGTGAGAGGGCCCAACGCAAGGTGCTGACGGATTTCATCGAATACGCGGAGGAGACCGCATATGGAAAGGAGCACAACTTCGCGGATATCTCGACGCCGCAGGATTACCAGCAAAGTGTTCCCATCAATTCCTACGAAACCCTGAAACCGTATATCCTCCGGCACACCCAGGGGGAGGCGAACGTCCTCTTTCCGGGAAAACCGTTCATCTATGCCACTACCAGCGGCACCACCAAGGACCCGAAGTGGATCCCGATCACCCACAAATACAACGACGAGTGCTACAACGGACTCACCAAGCTATGGTTCTACACCATGCTCAGGGAAAAACCGGACCTGCTCGAGGGTCCTGATCTGACCGTCGTCGGACGGTCGGAGGAGGGTACAGCGCCCGACGGTACTCCGTACGGTTCGTTTTCCGGGCACATGAACAAGCATATCCCCGAGTTCTTGAAACGGCTCAAGGTGGTGCCTTATCAGGTGTACGACATTCCCGATTACTTCTCCAAGTATTACACGCTGTTACGACTATGCATCGAGCACGACATCTACTGGATGACCACCGGGAATCCGAGCACCCTCCTCGAGATCAAGCGACTCATCGAGGAGAACATCGGTCTCATGATCGAAGACATCGAGAAGGGTACTCTCCGGGAGGATATCGAGGTACCCGATGCTATCAGGACGGTGGTGACTTCACCACTGAAGCCAAATCCGGAAAGGGCCGATGAGCTGAGACGGATCGCCGCAGCTCATCGGGACGACCTTCTGCCCAAACACTACTGGCCCAATCTCACGATGATCAACACCTGGACCCAGGGGAACTCGGGGCTCTATCTCAAGCACGCAGAAGGCTATTTCTCCGAGGACGCCAAGATCCGGGAGTTCGGATATCTAGCCACCGAGGCTCGGGCCGGCATCATCCTGAACTGCGAGCAGACCGCCAGTATCCTCGCCGCTCATCTGTTATTCTTCGAGTTCATCAGGCGGGACGAGTACGGCAGCGCAAACCCGAAGGTCTACCTGGCTCACGAGCTCGAGGAGGGCGAATACTACTACCTCCTTGTCACCACCCCGTCGGGGCTCTACCGGTACGACATGAACGATATCGTCAGGATCGACGGATTCTACAATGAGTTCCCCATGTTCACCTTCATCCAGAAGGGGTCGGGTGTCACCAGCCTTACCGGCGAGAAACTCAGCGAAGACCAGTACCTGGCTGCCGTCAAGGAAATCGAGAAGGAGATGGGTTTCAGGACGAAGTTTCATATCGGTTTCGGAGATCTCGATACCTCATCGTACCACGTCTACGTCGAGTTTCCGGCCGGAATCGGCGCGGAGGCAACGGAAACGTTCATCACCACATTGGATACGAAACTCATGGAGATGAACATCGAATACAAGTCCAAGCGGGAGAGCAACCGGATCAGGGAGCCGCAACTGCGGGTCTTGAAGGAGAACGCCTTCGACGACTTCAAGAGGGAATGCATGCGTCGCGGATACCGGGACGGCCAATTCAAACTGATGCACCTCATGATCGACGATGAGCGCAAGAAGATGTTCGAGGCGCTGGTCGCCGTCGACTGATACAAGTTCTCTTTACGTGCCGTAGGTACGTTTCAAGGCAGGCCGAATGGCCGCGCCTTTTTGGGGCAGATCCGAGCAGCCCCGCAATACAACACCGCCCGTGCGTAGCGGATGCGGAAAATGATCGTCTCTTTAGGAGGAATACGAATGTACGAAGAAAAGGCCCCCGAGGGGGGGCATACAGACCCCATCGCCATCGTCGGCGTGTCGTGTAACATGCCCGGCGGCGCCGACTCGCCGGACAAGTTCTGGAAACTGCTCCTGGACAAGACTGACGCGATCACCGACATCCCGGCCGACCGGTGGGACCGAGACGCATACTATCACCCGGATTTCAAGGTCGGCGGCCACATGAACGTCAATCAGGGAGGATTCCTGAACGACATCACCATGTTCGATGCCGGCTTCTTCGGCGTGCCCCCCATCGAGGCGGTACGGATCGACCCACAGCATCGTTTGCTGCTCGAGAACACCTACCTGGCCTTCGAGGACGCAGGCTTTCGTCTCGAAGACCTGGCGGGTTCACGCACCGGCGTGTTCATCGGTATCTCCTCCCATGACTATGGAGATATCCACAACGCCTACGACGAGCGGATGAACCTGGGACCCCACAGCAATACGGGGAACGCCCAGAGTATTGCCTCGAACCGGATCTCCTACACCTTCAACCTGATGGGACCGAGTTTCTCGGTTGACACCGCGTGTTCGAGCTCGCTAATAGCCACCCATCTGGCCTGCAGGAGCATCTGGTACGGTGAGTCCGACGTCGCCGTAGTGGGAGGCGTCAACGCCATCCTCAAACCCGAACTGCAGATCGGGTTCAGCCGCGGCGGATTCCTATCCCCCGACAGCCGCTGCTTCTGTTTCGACGCCAGGGCCAACGGCTATATTCGGAGTGAAGGCGTCGGGATCCTGCTCCTCAAATCTCTATCCAAGGCGCTGCAGGACGGCGACAGGGTCTATGCCACCATCATCGGATCGGCCATCAACGAGGATGGCCGCACACCCGGCATCTCCATGCCCAACAGAGACGCGCAGATCGCAGTCCTGAAAGAGGCATATGCCGACGCCGCCATCGATCCGGGAATGGTCGACTACGTGGAGGCTCACGGCACGGGAACCACCGTGGGAGATCCCATCGAGGCCGACGCTCTCGGCACGGTCATCGGCGGCGATAAGCGGAACGGCAGCTCGTTTCTCCTGGGCTCGGTTAAGTCGAACATCGGACACCTGGAACCGGCCTCGGGCTCGGCCGGTTTGATCAAACTGGCCCTCACGCTGAAGAATCGCACACTGCCACCGAACATTCACTTCGAGACGCCGAACCCCAAGATCGACTTCGAAGGGATGAAGATGAACGTACCGACGGAGGTGACTCCGCTTCCGAAGGACCGGGATGTATACGCGGGGATAAACTCCTTCGGCTTCGGCGGCGCCAACGTCCACCTGGTGTTGAAAACAGCACCCGATCAGGCGAAGTCGGATTCCGCCGGAAAGCCCGCGGTGACCCTGAGTTCCGGAGGCAAGAAACCGCCCGGGCAGGAATCTTCCGGGACCTTCAGGGCCGCCCAGGAGTCTCCACTCCGCCCCTTCGTGATCAGCGCCCGGAGCGACGATGCCCTGCGTGCCATGACCGAAGAGTACAGCCGGTTTCTCGCGGAGACCGACGCCGACCTCGATGCGATAACCGCGGCGGCCGCGATGCGGCGATCGTCACACGACCTGCGTATGGCCGCGGTGGCGGGTTCGAAAGAGGAGCTCATCGAGATGCTCCGGTCGTATCTGGACGATGAGGACGTGAAGAACCTTACATCCGGACGCGTGGGACTCTCCGCCGCACCGAAGACGGCCTTCGTCTTCTCCGGCCAAGGCCCCCAGTGGTTCGCCATGGGACGGGAGCTCCTCGAGACCAACTCGACCTTCCGCGCCTGCATCGAGCGGATCGACGGAATTTTCAAGGACCTCGATTGGCTCGCGGAGGAGAAGAGCTCTCTCGTGGAAGAGCTCGGAAAGGACGAGGAATCGAGCCGCATCAACGAGACCGAGATCGCCCAGCCGGCGATCTTCGCCCTGCAGGTGGCACTGGCGGAGGTGTGGAAGGACCTCGGGATAACCCCCGACGCAATCGTCGGACACTCCATCGGAGAGGCAGCGGCATCCTGCGTATCCGGCGCCCTGAGTCTCGAAGAAGCCACGCGGGTGGTCTATTGGCGCAGCCGGTGTCAGGTCAAAGCGGCCGGTCTCGGAAAGATGATGGCCGTTGGTCTTTCGGAGAAGAAGATCACCTCGGTAATCCGTAAGTACAAGGGAGCCGTCGACATCGCGGCGGTGAACGCACCCAAGATGGTCACCATCTCGGGAGAAGGCGACGCGCTGGAAGACCTGGCGGACCGGTTCGAGGAGGACGGCACCTTCTACCGCATGCTGATCATGGACGTACCGTTTCACAGCTACCTGCTGGCCGGAATCGAAGAGGAGTTCAAACGTTCCGTCGGCACCATCACGGCCAAAAAGGCGAAGGTCGCCCTCTATTCGACGGTCGAAGGCGGCCTCATCGACGGCAGCGAGATGGATACGGAATACTGGTACCGAAACATCCGTCGGCCGGTACTCTACTATCCCACCGTGCGTCAGATGGTAAAGGATGGGTATGACACATTTGTGGAGGTCGGGCCGCACCCGATCCTCTCCAACGGCGTCAACGACGCGTTCAAGGACATCCGGCGTCAAGGCACCATCGTACCCACCCTCAGGAGGAAGGAGCCCGAATGGGCCCGGATGCTGCTCTCATTGGGCGAGTTGCACTGTTGGGGCTACCCGGTGAAGTGGGAACTGCTCTTCGGCCGACGGGAATCCTATTCCGACCTTCCCCGCTACAGATGGCAGAAGGAATCCTACTGGATCGAACGAGAGGAGTCCAAGAAGCACCGAATCGGCCGCCTGCCCCACCCCCACCTCACGGAGCACCGCAACGCATCCAAGGAGGAGGACCTGTTCATCTGGGACGTGAACCTGGACTACCGCTCGACTCCCTA